>NZ_JBEYYC010000028.1:0-116583 GCF_040645355.1 Streptomyces sp. NPDC046805
CAATCTACGACGGCCCCGGTTGACTGACCGGTCCCGGATCTCGAAGTCCATCGCACTCCCCAGCTGGGGTGTTGCGACGACCACAAGAACTCAAGCTTACGGCGGGGGGCCGTTGCCGTACCGCGATGTCGCATCATCCGCCCTGGGTCAGCTGGGAGTCCGACGGCACCTTGTCCTTGACGGGGGCGCCGGCGCTCTTCCCGGCGTCCTTCACCTTGTTGACGACGTCGCCGAAGGTGTCGACGGCGTTGCCGTCGCCCTGGCGCAGCTTGGCCGGCAGGCCCTTGAGGCCGTCGATGCCCGCGATGAGCGGGGCGAGGGCCTTGGAGAGCGTCGGGTCGCCCTTGGCGTTGCGGACAGCCGCCTTGAGCCGGTTGTACGTGAACGCTCCCGCGAGCCCCGCCTTGGCGAGGGCGGCCTTGCGTCCCTGCGCGCCCTTCTTGAACTTGCCCTCCTTCCAGGGCTTCACGATCCACTGGTAGGTCGCCCCGGCCGCGAGCGCGGCGTTCGCGACGAAGCGGGCCTTGGCGTATTTCTGCTTCTCGGCCGACGTACTGGGGCTGGGTGTGGCGGCCGTGACCGGTCCGGTGTCCCGGGAGTGGGTCTCGCTGCTCGCGTAGGCGGTGGAGCCGGCGAGCAGGGCACAGCACAGCGTGAGCGCCACGACGAGGCGCCGTATGGGTACGGGCACGAGGTCCTCCGGGCTGTCCTCCCCGAGCAGATGTCTCTCCCGGCAGGCTCACCCAGTACGGTCGGCTGCGCCACTCGGGGGAATCGCAGGGCACTTGACAGACCGCCCGACTTTCACCGTCCGGGTTTGTCCGGTCACCGAGCGGCAACCTGTAGTACATGTCTCGAATAAGTCTCGGTACCAATCAGGCCGGACGCGTCATCGCGGTCGTCGCCGACGTCATGGCCGTCATTCTGGGCCTGTGGATTCTGATGTACCTGCTGGATGCCAACCGCGCGAACGACTTCGTGCAGTTCATCCACAACGCGGCCGCCTGGCTGGCGGGTTGGTCGCACGACCTGTTCACCTTCGATGCCGCGTGGGCACGCGTGGTGGCCGGGTACGGCCTTGCCGCCCTGGTCTACCTCTTCGTGGGCCACACCATCGCCAACCGGTTGTACCGGCACTGAGCCCGCGACCGCGCCCCTACCCGCAGCAGTCGGGATCCAGGCCGGCGGGCAGGCACTCGCCCCCGAACACCGCGCAGGTCGCCTCGTGGCCACCGAGGGCCGCGACCGCCAGGAGCAGGGAACCCGCCGTCCACGTGGTGAGTTCGCGGGGCCACACGACGTCGTCGTCGAAGACGTAGCCGGTCCAGTAGAGGCCGGACTCCGCATCGCGCAGATGCCGGATGGACTGGAGGATCTCCAGCGCCCGGTCGGACTCGCCCATCGCCCATAGGGCCAGGGCGAGTTCGGCCGACTCGCCGCCGGTCACCCAGGGGTTCGGCACCACGCAGCGCACGCCCAGGCCGGGGACGACGAAGCGCTCCCAGTCCTGTTCCATTCGGGACTTGGCCTCGACGCCGGTCAACGCGCCGCCCAGGACGGGGTAGTACCAGTCCATCGAGTAGCGGTCCTTGTCCAGGAACCGCTCCGGGTGGCGGCGGATCGCGTGCCGGAGCGCGCCGAGCGCCAACTCCCAGTCGGGCTGCGGCTCTTCACGCTGCTCGGCGATGGCGAGGGCGCAGCGCAGGGCGTGGTGGATGGAGGAGCTGCCGGTCAGCAGCGCGTCCGCCGTGGGCGTGCCGTCGTCGCCCCGGCGCCAGCCGATCTGCCCGCCGGGCTGCTGCAGGCGCAGGACCCACTCGATGGCCGCGTAGACCGAGGGCCACATGCGGTCCAGGAAGATGTCGTCGCCGGTCGACAGGTAGTGGTGCCATACGCCGACGGCTATGTACGCCACGAAGTTCGACTCGCGGGAGCGGTCCGTGACGTCGTCGTACGCGCCGTCCGCGTAGGCCGCGAACCAGGAGCCGTCCTCGTTCTGGTGCCGCGCCAGCCAGGTGTACGCCCGCTCGGCGGCCTCGTGCTCACCGGCCGCGTCCAGGGCCATGGCGGCCTCGGTGTGGTCCCACGGGTCCAGGTGATGCCCGCGGAACCACGGGATCGCGCCGTCCTCGCGCTGCACGGCGAGGATGCCGCGGACGGTCGCGGCGGCCTGCCCTGAGGTGAGGACCCCGGGCAGGACCAGGTGTTCTGTCCGGGGCGTCGTCACTGGGCGTCCACCCGGGGCAGGTGGGGCTTGGTCGCATACGCCACGAAGCTCTTGCCGATCAGCGGGTTCAGCGCCTGTTCGGCGACCCGGGTGGCCAGCGGCTTCTTCATGATGTCCCAGACCAGCAGCTTGTGGTACGCCCGCACGGGCAGCGCCTTGTCGTTGTCGACGCCGAAGGCGCACTTCAGCCACCAGTACGGCGAGTGCAGCCCGTGCGCGTGGTGGGTGCCGTACGGCTTCAGGCCCGCCTGGCGGATCTTCGCCAGCAGCTCGTCCGCCTTGTAGATGCGGATGTGGCCGCCCTCGACCTCGTGGTAGGCGTCGGACAGCGCCCAGCAGACCTTCTCCGGGCCGTAGCGCGGCACCGTGATGGCGATACGGCCGCCCGGCTTGAGCACCCGGACCATCTCGGCGAGGACGCCCTTGTCGTCGGGGATGTGCTCCATCACCTCGGAGATGATGACGACGTCGAAGGACTCGTCAGGGAAGGGCAGCGCGAGGGCGTCGCCCTCCATGGCGGTCGCGGTGGCGCCAGCCGGGGCCTCGCCCGCCTCCTTCATCGCCGCGAACCACTTGGCGACCTCGCGGATCTCGTCCGCGTTCTGGTCGAGGGCCACGACCTGGGCGCCGCGCCGGTAGCACTCGAAGGCGTGCCGGCCGGCCCCGCAGCCGAGGTCCAGGACCCGGTCGCCCGGGGCGAGCGGGAACCGGGTGAAGTCGACGGTCAGCACGTGGCCCTGCTTTCGGAGTAGACACCTGTTGCGGCCGCACCGCGGCCGACTGCGTGCGGCTGCATGCGGAGTCCCCCGGCTCTTTCGATGGCCTCGCGGTACCGGGTCACCGTGCCTTCCGCGGCCCGTGCCCAGGTGAAGTGGGTCAGCACCCGCTCCCGGCCCGCACGGCCGAGGCGGATCCGCAGGCCCGGGTCCCCGAGCAGTCGGACGAGCCCGGCGGCCAGCGCACCCGCGTCGCCCGGCGGCACCGCCAGGCAGGTCTCCCCGTCGCGCCCGGCGACCTCGGGGATCGCCCCGCCGGTCGTGGCGAGCAGCGGGGTGCCCGTGGCCATGGCCTCGGCGGCCGGCAGCGAGAAGCCCTCGTACAGCGACGGCACGCAGGCGACCTCGGCCGAGCG
Source organism: Streptomyces sp. NPDC046805 (assembly GCF_040645355.1). Taxonomy (NCBI): domain Bacteria; kingdom Bacillati; phylum Actinomycetota; class Actinomycetes; order Kitasatosporales; family Streptomycetaceae; genus Streptomyces; species Streptomyces sp. NPDC046805. The sequence goes on from NZ_JBEYYC010000028.1 coordinate 3,360, forward strand.
GACCAGGTCGACCAGTTCGGCGTCCGAGATGCCCTTGACGAACTCGACGGCGCCTTCGAGGCCGTAGCGCTCGATGGCCTGGGCGACGGGACCGTCCTCGGCGCGCTTGCCGACCACGACGAGGTGGGCGTCGGGGTGCTCGGTGCGGACCTTGGCCAGCGCCTCGACGAGGAAGACCAGGCCCTTGAGCGGCACGTCGGCGCTGGAGGTGGTCACGATCCGGCCCGGCACCTGCGCCACCGACGCGTCGGGCGAGAACAGGTCGGTGTCGGCGCCGATGTGGACGACGTGGATGCGGTCGTCCCGGACGCCGAGGTGGTCGACGATCTCCTGGCGGGAGGTGCCGGAGACGGTGACGACGGACGGCAGGCGGCGGGCGACGCGCTTCTGCATGCGGGTGAAGGCGTACCAGCGGCGCACGGACATACGGCGCTTCCAGCCGTCGGCCGCATCCAGCTCCAACTGCCGGTCGACGGTGATGGGGTGGTGGATCGTGGTGACCAGCGGGGCGCCGACGTCGCCCAACAGGCCGTAGCTGAGCGTCTGGTTGTCGTGCACGACGTCGAACGCGCCGCGTCGGCCGCGCAGATGGCGGCGGGCACGGAGGGAGAACGTCAGCGGCTCGGGGAAACCGCCGGTCCACATCGTGGCGACCTCGAGGGCGTCGATCCAGTCGCGGTACTCGTCGCGCTTCGGAGTGCGGAAGGGGTCGGGCTGGCGGTAGAGGTCGAGGCTGGGCAGCTCGGTGAGGCTCAACCGGCCCGCGTAGTCGTCGATTCCGTCGATCCCGTCGAGCACGGGGTACGGCTGGGAGCCGATGACCTCGACGCGGTGGCCGAGACGGGCCAGTTCGCGGGAGAGGTGCCGTACGTAGACGCCCTGGCCGCCGCAGAACGGGTTGCCCTTGTAGGTGAGGAGCGCGATATCGAGCGGTCGCCCGCCATCGGCTGCGGGGTCCTCGCAGGCACCCGCATCCCTGGCCTCAGCGGTCACTCCGGGCCCCCTTCTCCGCGACATTCCGCGAGATTACGCGGCGGCGTTAATCTAGAACAAGTTTCAGACTTGAGCGTTCAAGAGGCTCTGAATCTACCGGCAGGTAGCAGTGTTGTGAGCGAGGGGCCAGGTGATTCACGCCACGGCGGGGGCCTCTGCCATGCTGTGCGGTCACACCCCCTCACCGACCGTCACGGAAGCGGGGCCACGCCCGCGGAAGCCAAGGTGGAAGCAAGGTGAAAGCCAGTACCGCCCGTCCTGCCCCGCCGCCGCTCACCGAGCGGCAGGAGGCCCGCCGCCGCCGGATCCTGCAGGCCAGCGCCGAGTTGGCCGGCCGGGGCGGCTACGACGCGGTGCAGATGCGGGAGGTCGCCGAGGCCTCGCGGGTGGCCCTCGGCACGCTCTACCGCTACTTCCCCTCCAAGGTGCACCTGCTGGTCGCCACGATGCAGGACCAGTTGGAGCACCTCCACGCCACGCTGAACAGGAAGCCCCCCACAGGTGACACCGCCGGGCAGCGGGTGGCGCAGACCCTGATGCGCGCCTTCCGCGCCCTGCAGCGCGAACCGCAGCTGGCCGGCGCCATGGTCCGCGCCCTGAACTTCGCGGACCGCAGCGTCTCCCCCGAGGTCGACCGGGTGTCCCGGCAGACGAGGGCGATCATCCTGGACGCGATGGGCGTGGAGGACCCGGCCCCGGACCAGCTCTCCGCGGTCCGCGTCATCGAGCACACCTGGCACTCGGCACTGATCACCTGGGTCTCGGGCCGCGCCTCGATCGAGCAGGTCAGGACGGACATCGAGACGGTGTGCCGGCTCATCGACCCGACGGGTCCGCGGGATTAGGGCACACAAAAACCTACGAAACGGGTTCCCTTCGCCGGTATTGTCCGGATCAGGTATTGGGGGTCGCCTTCCGGCCTGACTGCTGCCTTCTGGCCTCTCAGCCCGACCGAGGACGTCGGCCTCAGTGGATGCTTTTGCGTCCACCAAAGTCGGCTACTCCGGTCGAACTCCCTCACTCGTTCCGTAGGCCACTTTCAGGATAGAACTCCCGAGCCGTTGGCAATACCCCAAAGAGGAAGATTTTTCCTATCTCCACGGCCTCACCACCACCCCTGAGCATTCCGCCTACGGGCCGGTAGAGTGTGCGCGTCGTCATCACACCCGTACGGGGGGAAGCCGGTGCAATTCCGGCGCTGACCCGCAACCGTGAGCCGTTCCGCGAGGGCCGGTGAGCCGGACTGCCCCGCCCGGGACGTTGACCGGCTCACGTGCGTCGGCACCCGCCCGCGCACGGCACCGTCGAGGTATACGGAGCCGAGCCGCCGGGGCCGTCGTCCCGTGCTGCCCGGCTCCCCCTAGGGAGAGGCATCCGCCGACCATGACCGTCCTCCGCAGCGCGGCTGCCCTGGCCGCAGTCGGCGTGATCGCCGCCGCCACGCCCGCGATAGCCGCCGACCCCTCCCCGTCCGCGCCGGCCGCGCTCCCGTCCGGGCTGTACGGCAGCGCCGACCCGAAGTACGACGGCGTCTGGCGCCAGTCGCTCGCGCTGCTCGCCCAGCACACCGTGCACGTCACTCCGGCCACCAAGGCCGTCGACTGGCTGACCGGGCAGCAGTGCGCGGACGGCGCCTTCGCCCCCTTCCGCGCCGAACCGGCCAAGGCCTGCGACGCCAAGGTCATGGTGGACACCAACAGCACGGCCGCCGCCGTGCAGACCCTGAAGGCGCTCGGCGGGCAGGACGCCGCGGTCGGCAAGGCCGTGACCTGGCTGAAGTCCGTGCAGAACGCGGACGGCGGCTGGGGCTACACGCCGGGCGGACCCAGCGACGCGAACTCCACCTCCGTCGTCATCGGCGCGCTCGCGGCCGCCGGTCAGCAGCCCGCGTCGGTCGTCAAGGGCGGCAAGTCGCCGTACGACGCCCTCTTGAAGCTGTCCCTGCCGTGCTCCGGTGACGGCGCGGGCGCCTTCGCCTACCAGCCGGACAAGAAGGGCAAGTTGGCCGCCAACGCGGACGCGACCGCAGCGGGCGTGGTGGGTGCGCTGGGCCGGGGCATGGTCGTCGACGCGGCGAAGGCCGACGCCGGCAAGAAGGCGGACGCCTCCTGCACCGGCTCCGGCAAGGCCACCCCGGAGCGGGCGGCGGTCAACGGAGCGGCGTACCTCGCCAAGGCGGTCGCCAAGAGCGGCCACCTCGACTCGGTGCTCCCCGGCTCCACCGACCAGCCCGACTACGGCAACACCGCGGACGCGGTCGTCGCGCTCGCCGCGCAGGGCGGTGCCGGCCGTGCCGCGAAGCCCCTGGCCTGGCTGGAGAAGAACGCCGCCCCCTGGGCGAAGCAGAGCGGCCCCGCCGCCTACGCCCAGCTGATCTTCGCGGCCCACGCCACCGGCACCGACCCGCGTGCCTTCGGCGGCACGAACCTGGTGAAGGCGCTCGACGCCACAGGCCCGGCGCCGCAGCAGGCCAAGGCCGTCGCCGAGTCCGGCACGCGGGCCGAGCAGAGCACGAGCACCAAGGTCTGGTGGATCGTCGGCGTCGGCCTCGTCGCGGGCATCGGCATCGGCTTCCTGTTCAGCGGACGCAAGAAGAAGCAGCAGCCGTGACCTCCGGCCGCCGTGCCGCGACGCTGCTCCTGGCCGGGTTCCTCCTGTGGGGGACCGCCGGCCAGGCGCAGGCCGCGGGCTACCGCTACTGGTCCTTCTGGGAGCGCACGGGCGACCACTGGACCTACGCCACCGAGGGCCCGGCGACCGCCCGCCCCTCCGACGGCGAGGTCCAGGGCTTCCGCTTCGCGGTGAGCGAGGACTCGGCCGACGCGACGCGCCCGCGCGGCCGTGCGGACTTCGACGCGATCTGCGCGAAGACCCCTGCCCGGGACGGCAGGAAGCGGGTGGCGCTGGTCATCGACTTCGGTACGGCGGCGGACGCGCCGTCGGGCGAGACGCCCCCGCAGGGGCGGACGGCGTGCGCGTCGGTCTCCTCCGACGCGACGACGGCCGAGGCCCTGGCGGCCGTGGCCAAGCCCCTGCGCTACGACGCGAACGCCCTGCTGTGCGCGATCAGCGGCTATCCGCAACAGGGCTGCGGCGAGCAGGTGTCGACGGACGGGAAGCCGGCGGGCGGCGCGGCGGCGGACTCCGCGAAGAAGCCGGCGGCCGAGGGTCGCGGCCACGACGACGGCCACGGTCCGTCGGTGGGGCTGATCGCGGGAGCGGGCGCGGTCGTGCTCCTGGGCGCGGCAGCGGTGTGGCAGGCGCGGCGGCGCGGGGATGCGTAAGCCGTACGGCCCTGTGCATCCCGGTGCCTGGTGGTTGTGGTCCCTCGGTCTCGGGACCGCGGCCACCCGCACCACCAACCCCCTCCTCCTCGCCCTGCTGATCGCCGCGGCGGGCTATGTGGTCGCCACGCACCGCACCGCCGCCCCCTGGGCCCGCTCCTACGCCGCGTTCGCCAAGCTCGCCCTCGCCGTCCTCGTCATCCGGCTCGTCTTCGCGGTGGTCCTCGGCTCCCCCGTCCCCGGCACCCATGTGATCGCCACGCTCCCCGAAGTCCCGCTCCCCCACTGGGCGCAGGGCATCCGGCTCGGCGGCCGGGTCACCGCCGAGGCGCTCGTCTTCGCGCTGTACGACGGCCTGAAGCTGGCGACCCTGCTCATCTGCGTCGGCGCCGCCAACGCTCTCGCCAACCCGGCCCGCCTGCTCAAGTCCCTGCCGGGCGCCCTGCACGAGACGGGCGTGGCCGTGGTCGTCGCCCTCACCTTCGCCCCGAACCTCATCGCCGACGTCCAGCGCCTGCGCGCCGCGCGCCGCCTGCGAGGCCGCCCCGACCACGGCATCCGGGGCCTGCTCCAGGTCGGACTCCCGGTCCTGGAGGGCGCCCTGGAACGCTCCGTCGCCCTCGCCGCCTCGATGGACGCGCGCGGTTACGGCCGCAGCGTCGAGGTCTCCGCCTCCGTGCGCCGTACGACCGCCGCCCTCACGCTCGGCGGCCTGCTCGGCGTCTGCGTGGGAACGTACGGACTGCTCACCGCCGACGGCGGCACGTACGGACTTCCGGTCCTGCTCGTCTCGGTCGCCGCCGCCCTCGCGGGGCTGCGCCTCGGCGGCCGCCGTTCGCCGCGCACCCGCTACCGGCCCGACTCCTGGAACGCGCGCGCGTGGCTGGTCGCCGCCTCCGGCGTCGCGGTCGCCGCGCTGCTCGCGCTCGCGGGCGCCCGCGATCCTGCCGCGCTGCACCCCGGAGTCGTCCCGCTCACCGCGCCCGGCCTGCCCCTGTGGCCGGCGGCGGCCGAACTCCTCGCCCTGGTCCCCGCCTTCGTCGCCCCCAAAGCACCCAAGACCCCCGAAGCCCCCAAGGAGCCGTCGTGATCCGCTTCGAGGACGTCAGCGTCACGTACGACGGGGCGGCCGAACCCACCGTCCGGGGCGTGGACTTCACGGTCCCGGAGGGCGAACTCGTGCTGCTCGTCGGCCCCTCGGGCGTGGGCAAGTCCACGGTCCTCGGCGCGGTCAGCGGGCTCGTCCCGCACTTCACGGGCGGCACCCTGCGCGGCCGGGTCACGGTCGCGGGCCGGGACACCCGCACCCACAAACCGCGCGAACTCGCCGACGTGGTCGGCACGGTGGGCCAGGATCCGCTCGCCCACTTCGTGACGGACACGGTGGAGGACGAACTCGCCTACGGGATGGAGTCGTTGGGGCTCGCCCCGGCGGTGATGCGGCGCCGCGTCGAGGAGACCCTGGACCTGCTGGGCCTCGCCGACCTGCGCGACCGCCCCATCGCCACCCTCTCCGGCGGCCAGCGCCAGCGCGTCGCGATCGGCTCGGTCCTCACCCCGCACCCCAGGGTGCTCGTCCTGGACGAGCCGACCTCGGCGCTCGACCCGGCGGCCGCGGAGGAGGTCCTGGCCGTCCTCCAGCGCCTGGTCCACGACCTCGGCACGACGGTCCTCATGGCCGAGCACCGCCTGGAGCGGGTGATCCAGTACGCCGACCAGGTCGCCCTCCTGCCCTCTCCCGGGGCCGCCCCGGTCCTCGGCTCCCCGGCCGAGCTGATGGCCGTCTCCCCGGTGTACCCGCCGGTGGTGGACCTGGGCCGACTGGCGGGCTGGTCCCCGCTCCCGCTGACCGTGCGCGACGCGCGCCGCCGGGCGGGGGAGCTCCGGGAACGCCTCGACGGGCGGGAGGCGACGCGGCCGGCGCCGGCGGCAGCGGAGAGCGCCGCTCCCGCCCCCGGCAGCCCCAAGTCGCCCACCCCGGCCACCCGTTGGCGCCTCCGCAAGCGCACCGCCCCCGACGTCACCACACCGTCGCCCTTCGTCGCGGAGGTCCGCTCCCTCGCCGTCCGCCGTGCCCGCGTCGACGCCCTCCGGCAGGTCGACCTCACCGTCGCCCCCGGCGAGACCGTCGCGCTCATGGGCCGTAACGGCGCGGGCAAGTCGACGCTGCTGGGCTCGCTCGTCGGGCTGGTCGAGCCGACCGCCGGCTGCGTCCGGGTCGGCAGAGCCGCCCCGCACCGCGTCCGGCCCCGCGACCTCGTGCGCCGGGTCGGCCTCGTGCCGCAGGAGCCCCGCGATCTGCTGTACGCCGACACGGTCGCCGCCGAGTGCGCGGCCGCCGACCGGGACGCGCAGGCCGCATCCGGTACCTGCCGCGCGCTGGTCTCCGAGCTGCTCCCGGGGATCACCGACGACACGCATCCCCGCGACCTCTCCGAGGGCCAGAGGCTGGCGCTCGCCCTGGCCGTCGTCCTGACCGCCCGTCCCCCGCTGCTCCTGCTGGACGAGCCGACCCGCGGCCTGGACTACGCGGCGAAGGCCCGACTGGTCGCCGTGCTGCGCGGGCTCGCCGCCGAGGGGCACGCGATCATGCTGGCCACGCACGACGTGGAACTGGCCGCCGAGCTCGCCCACCGGGTGGTCCTGCTGGCCGACGGCGAGGTGATCGCCGACGGGCCGACCGCGGACATCGTGGTCTCGTCCCCTTCCTTCGCCCCACAGGTCACCAAGATCCTCGCCCCGCAGGAGTGGCTGACGGTCACCCAGGTACGGGAGGCCCTCGCGTGAGCACGGGTACGAACACGACCACACGTACGAGTACGAATACGAGCACGGCCGCGACTGCGGCCGTGGGTACGCCCCCTCGCTCCCAGCCCCGCCCCATCCGCCTCGGCCCCCGCTCCACCGCCGCCCTGGTGCTGGTCAGCGCGGTCGGTGTCGTCGCCTTCGGCTGGCCCTTCCTCGCGCCGCCCGCCTCGCAGCTGAACGCCCACGCGCAGGACGCTCCCTGGCTGTTCGCGGGCCTGCTCGCGCTGCTCGTCGCCGTCGTGGCCGCGACGATCTCCGAGTCGGGGCTCGGTCCGAAGGCCGTCGCCATGCTGGGCGTGCTGGCCGCGACCGGGGCGGCTCTGCGGCCGATCGGCGCGGGCACCGCAGGGATCGAGCCCATGTTCTTCCTCTTGGTACTCAGCGGACGCGTCCTCGGCCCCGGCTTCGGCTTCGTCCTCGGCTCCCTCACCATGTTCGCGTCCGCGCTGCTCACCGGGGGTGTGGGTCCGTGGATGCCGTTCCAGATGCTCGCGATGGGCTGGTTCACCATGGGCGCGGGGCTGCTGCCGGGACCCGACCGCCTGCGCGGCCGCGGCGAGCTCGTGCTGCTCGCGGCCTACGGCCTCCTCGCCGCCTTCGCCTACGGCACGGTCATGAACCTCGCGGGCTGGCCCTTCATGGGCGCCCTGGCCTCGAACATCGCCTTCGACCCGCACGCCGCGGTCCCCGCCAACCTGGCCCGTTTCGTCGCGTACTGCACGGCCACCTCCCTCGGCTGGGATCTCGGCCGGGCCGTCTGCACCGTCGCGCTGACCCTGGCGCTCGGTCCGACGCTGCTGCGCGCACTGCGCCGGGCCACACGCCGGGCCGCCTTCGAGGCGGCGGCCACCTTCGACGCGCCGGTCGGCTGAGCCCCCTGTCATCACTGTCATCGCACGTGCGCGAACCGTCGGGCGGCAGGTGAAGCGGCCCACATGACGCACGTCACCTACGAGGCGGGATCGTAGAACTTTTCACCCGAATTGCACCTATTTGCACCGCAACTGACCTGCACTTTGCGATCCAGGTCACACGGATCGCCGCCACCCCCGGTTCGGCCGCAACTAGTAAAAGGGGGCATTGCGGACACCCTTCCGAGCTGCTTCTCTGGACGAGTCGCCAGGCGCCGACGAGCCCGCACGGGCCGCGGCGCCTCCGTATGCCCCGCCACGCAGCGGGCGCGCATGGCTCCGCTTACGGCGGCGACCCCTTGTTCCCCACAGAAGAGGTTCTTTGTGTCTGTTTCGTTCATCCGCCGTATGGCCGCTCCGATCGCTTCCCCCAAGAAGGCCCTCGCCGCTGCCGCCGTGGCCGCCGCCACGACCGGCATGATCCTCACCTCCGCGCCCGCGCAGGCCGACACCGGCTCCGGCTCCGGCTCCACCGCCTCCGCCCAGGAGATCGCGCACAAGATGATCCCGGACGCCGCCCAGTACAACGCGTTCAGCCAGATCGTCTCGCGCGAGAGCGGCTGGGACATCCACGCCACCAACAGCTCCTCCGGCGCCTACGGCCTGGTCCAGGCCCTGCCCGGCTCGAAGATGGCGTCCGCCGGCAAGGACTGGAAGACCAACCCGGCCACCCAGATCAAGTGGGGCCTCGACTACATGAACTCCCGCTACGGCAGCCCCGCCGCCGCGTGGAACTTCTGGCAGACCAACCACTGGTACTGAGCCGTACGGCACGCGGGAAGGGTGCGGTTGCACCCTTGCAGCGCGAGATGGATCACAAAGCGGTGTCCGGAAATCGATCCGGGGAAGGCGCTACGTGCCTGCGTATACGGTGTTTAGCGGCTTTGTGCAGCGAGACGCCTACGCCACGTAAGGGGCGTACGCCCCTCTATGGTCGTTTTTCGACCTGCCGTGGTGCAGGTCCCGTCCCTGTTCCCGTCGAAAGGTAGGCGAGCGCAGTTTTGCCGGCCACTACTGTCACCCAGCCCGTTCAGTCCGCACGGACCTCCGAGACCTCTCAGGCCTCCCAGAACCAGCGGGTCACCGTCACCGACCCGGCCCTCGTGAAGCGGGCCGTGCGGGCCGCCGCGCTGGGCAACGCGATGGAGTGGTTCGACTTCGGCGTCTACAGCTACATCGCGGTGACGCTGGGCAAGGTCTTCTTCCCGTCCGGGAACCCGACCGTCCAGCTGCTGTCCACCTTCGGCGCCTTCGCCGCGGCCTTCCTGGTCCGCCCCCTCGGCGGCATGGTCTTCGGCCCGCTGGGCGACCGCGTGGGCCGCCAGAAGATCCTCGCCCTGACGATGATCCTGATGGCGGCGGGCACGTTCGCGATCGGCCTGATCCCGCCCTACGCCACGATCGGCGTCGGCGCGCCGCTGCTGCTCCTGGTCGCGCGCATGGTGCAGGGCTTCTCGACCGGCGGTGAGTACGCGGGTGCGTCCACCTTCATCGCGGAGTACGCGCCGGACAAGAAGCGCGGCTTCCTCGGCAGCTGGCTCGAGTTCGGCACCCTGGTCGGCTACATCGGCGGTGCGGGCATCGTCGCAGTGCTGACCGCCCTGCTGAGCACGTCCGACCTGCTGTCCTGGGGCTGGCGCATCCCGTTCCTCGTCGCGGGCCCGATCGGCATCGTCGGTCTGTACCTGCGGATGAAGCTCGAGGAGACGCCGGCGTTCGCGCGTGAGCTGGAGAAGGCGGAGACGAACCGCCCCAAGGTGCCGCTGCGCGAGATGGTCGTGGGTCAGTGGAAGACGCTGATCCTGTGCATGGCCCTGGTGCTCGTCTACAACGTCACCGACTACATGCTGCTGTCGTACATGCCGACGTACCTGACCAGTGAGCTCAAGTACGACGAGACGCACAGCCTGATCGTGTCCCTGCTGGTGATGGCGGGCATGATGGTCGTCCAGCCGTTCGCGGGACGCCTGACCGACCGCGTCGGCGTCAAGCCGGTGATCGCGGCCGGCTGTGCGGGCTTCCTGGCCCTGTCCATCCCCGCGCTGCTGCTGATCCGTGAGGGCAGCATGCTCGGCGTCGGCCTCGGCATGGGCGGCCTCGGCCTCCTGCTGGTCTGCTTCACCTCGGCGATGCCCTCCGCGCTGCCCGCGCTGTTCCCGACCCGGGTCCGCTACGGCTCGCTGTCGATCGGCTTCAACGTCTCGGTGTCGCTGTTCGGCGGTACGACCCCGCTGGTGACCACGGCCCTGATCAGCACCACCGGCAACATGATGATGCCCGCCTACTACATGATGGGCGCGGCCGTCATCGGCGGCATCGCGGTCTGGCGCATGGTCGAGTCGGCGAACCGCCCCCTCCCGGGCTCGCCCCCGGCGGTGGAGCGCCAGGTCTGACCCTCGCCCCCGCTCCGGCCACCGGCCGGTCCCGGACCCCTCGGCAGTCATGCCGGCCGGTCCGGGGCCGGCCGGTGCCGTCTGTACCGGCGTCCACCTTCACCGCCATCCACGCCGGGCCGGCCGCTCCCCACCCGCAACCGTCGGCCGAGCGGTGGTAGCTGTTCGTACAGGCGGCCGGGATTCCGGCGTGGCCGACGGCCGTCGGGGGCACACTGGCGGTGGCACGGGACATACGGGACACGGACAGCAGCACGGGGACACGGAAAGGCATGGGGAGCATGAGCGGCTCGCAGCTCTGGGACGACGTCGACTTCTACTTCACCACCCATCTCTCACCGGACGACGAGGCGCTCCAGGCATGCCTGCGCGACAGCGAGGCCGCCGGGTTGCCCCACGTCAACGTCACGGCGAACCAGGGCAAGTTCCTCCAGCTCCTGGCCCAGATCCAGGACGCCCGCACCATCCTGGAGATCGGCACGCTCGGCGGCTACAGCACCATCTGGCTCGGCCGCGCCCTCCCCACCGACGGCCGCCTGGTCTCGCTCGAGTACAACCCCCGGCACGCCGAGATCGCCAGCCGCAACATCGCCCGCGCCGGCCTCGAGAAGATCGCCGAGGTACGGGTCGGCCCCGCCCTGGAGTCGCTGCCCATGCTGGCCGACGAGAACCCGGCCCCCTTCGACCTGGTCTTCATCGACGCCGACAAGGCCAACAACGCGCACTACGTGGAGTGGGCGCTGAAGCTCACGCACGCGGGCAGCCTGATCGTCCTCGACAACGTCGTCCGGGGCGGCCAGGTGCTCGACGCCCAGAGCCCCGAGCCGTCGGTCCGCGGCACCCGCGCCGCCATCGAGCTGATCGCCTCCCACCCGAGGCTGAGCGGCACGGCCCTCCAGACGGTGGGCAGCAAGGGGTACGACGGCTTCGCACTGGCCCGCGTCCTGCCGTGACGGCGGCACCCCCTGCCCCTACTCCTCGTGATGGAAGCCCACGTTGACGCTGCGCGGCGCGGTGCGGTCCCGGATGATGATCTCGCCGGCGCCGCCCCGGGGCAGCGACACGGTCCCGCCGTAGGCGACGTGCTGCGCGTACTCCCCGACCGTGAGCAGCACCTCGGCCGACGGATCGGCCTGCGAGCCGCGCAGCCAGGTCACCTGCCAGGCGCCCTCCGGCCCGCACAGGAACTCCAGGTGGATGCGGGACACGAACAGCCAGTCCTCGGGCGTCACGAGACGGCACACCGCCCGGTCCCGGCCGACCCGCAGCACGGCACCCGGCCGGCTGGGCGTGTCGGCCATGAGCATGCCGGCCGTGGTGCCCTCGTCCGTCCCGGACACGGTGGCCATGGTGAGTTCGAGCACGCGCCTTCCCCCCTGAAGTGTGCTTGCACAGCGGCCGCATACTAAATCGCCCGACCCCGTCCCGTCCGGCACAATGGAGTCATGACCGAGCGAAAGCCACCAGGCGTCCCGTTCGAGTCCTGGGTCGACCGGCAGATCCGTGCCGCGCAGGGGCGCGGCGAGTTCGACCAACTCCCGGGTGCGGGCAAGCCGTTGCCGCCGGGCACCGACACCTCGTACGACGAACTCTGGTGGGTCAGGCGCAAGATGGTCCGCGAGGGCCTGACGGCCCTGCCGCCCTCCCTGGCCCTGCGCAAGGAGGCGGAAGACGCCCTCACGGCGGCGTACGCGGCCCCCTCGGAGCGGATGGCGCGGAAGATCATCACCGACGTCAATGTCAAGATCCGCGACATGATGTTCAAGCCGCCGCCCGGCCCCCCGCTGGGCATGAAGCCGTACGACGTCGAGGAGATCGCCCGGGAGTGGCGCAGACTCCGGACGACGGCGAACCGAGCGGACGGCGACGAGGCGTAGCCCCGCCCTCCTTATTCGCTTGCGCTTGGTACGCCCCCGCACCCGACAATGCCCCGCATGTCCTGGACCGTCGCCCCGGAACCCTTCGACTCCCCCGTCGCCGCCGCGCTCTGGCGGGCGTACTACACCGAGGTCAGCGACCGCTGGTACCTGCTGCACGAGGGCCACGTCACCGATCCGGCCGAGCTGGAGCGGGAGATCGCCGCGCGCAGCGGGGCCGAACTCGACCCGCCCGGCGGCCGGTTGCTGGTCGCGCGGTACGGCGGTGAGGTCGCCGGCTGTGCGGGCGTACGGCTCCTGGACCCCGCCACGGCCGAGCTCACGCGGGTCTTCGTGTACGAGGGGCTGCGCGGGAGGGGCGGCGCCGCTCTGCTCGTGACCGCCGCCGAGGACGCCGCCCGGACGCTCGGCGCGGCCCGGATGATCCTCGACACTCGCCACGACCTGGTGGAGGCCCGCGCGCTGTACGCCCGGCTCGGCTATGCGGAGACGGAGCGGTACAACGACGACAAGTACGCCGAGCACTGGTTTCGCAAGGACCTCAGCTGACAGGGGTCAGCGTGCCGCTGCGCGGCTGCTCCTGCGGCGAGCCGCACATCTCGTCGGTCAGCTCCGTCACCAGCCGGGACAGGTCGGTGGGCCGGTCGGGGCCCCACCAGTCGCCGAGCAGCTCGGCCAGGGACTCCTCGCGGGCCCGCGCCAGGCGTTCGGCCACCTCGCGCCCCTGGTCGGTCAGGACGAGGTCGAGGCCCCGGCGCACGGCGAGGTGCCGTTCCTCGACCTGACGGGCGGCCGCGAGGATCACGTGCAGGGGGACGATGCCGCCCTCGGCGAGCTTGCCCGGCTCCACCGAGCCGTACTTGCGCATCCGCAGCAGCAGCCAGCTCGCCGCGGGCTGCAGGTCGTACCCGGCCCGTTCGGTGAGCTTCCGGTAGATCTCCCGCCGCCCCTCGCGGGTGCCCAGCAGGGACAGCGCGCGGCAGCACTCGTCGTACGAGGACCGCTCGACCGGGTTGCTGGCCAGCGTCTGCGTCCCGTCGGGCGCGGTGACCGAGCCACGCAGCCGGTCCTCCCGCAGGAACCACGCCAGGACGAAGCCGAGGAGCGCGACCGGCGCGGCGTACAGGAAGACGTCGGTGATGGAGACCGCGAAGGCGTGCAGGGCCGCCGGGCGCAGCGGGGGCGGCAGGGCGGCGATGCCGCGCGGATCGGCCTTGAGCGTGTCCGCGGAGAGGCCGCCGGGCAGCCGCACCCCCCGGAAGGCGGCGGTGAGTTCGGCGCCGAGGCGGCTCGCGAAGACCGCGCCGAAGACGGCGACGCCGAACGAGGCCCCGATCGAGCGGAAGAAGGTCGCGCCGGAGGTGGCCACGCCGAGATCCTCGTACGACACGGAGTTCTGCACGATGAGGACGAGGACCTGCATGACCAGGCCGAGGCCCAGGCCGAAGACGAAGAAGTAGCCGCTCATCTCGGCCGTCGAGCTGTGCTCGTCGAGCTGGTGGAGCAGGAGCAGGCCGATCACGGTGACACCGGTGCCCAGGATCGGGAACACCTTCCAGCGGCCCGTGCGGCTGACCACCTGCCCGGAGAACGTCGACGACAGCATCAGGCCCACCACCATGGGCAGCATGTGCACACCGGACATGGTCGGGGAGACGCCGTGGACGACCTGGAGGAAGGTGGGCAGATAGGTCATCACGCCGAACATGGCGAACCCGACGACGAAGCTGATGACCGCGGCGAGCGTGAAGGTGCGCATGCGGAAGAGCTTCAGCGGGAGGACGGGTTCGGCGGCCCGGCGCTCCACGCCCACGAAGGCCACGGCCAGGACGACGCCGAGCACCGCCAGCCCGATGATCTGCGGCGAGTCCCAGGCCCAGGTGATGCCGCCCAGCGAGGCGACCAGGACCAGGCAGGTGGCGACCGCGGCGATCAGGAAGGTGCCGAGGTAGTCGATGACGTGGCGGACGGCCCGGTGCGGGATGTGCAGGGCGGTGGCGATCACGGCGAGGGCGACGACGCCGACGGGCAGGTTGACGTAGAAGACCCAGCGCCAGCTCAGGTGCTGCGTGAGCACCCCGCCGAGCAGCGGCCCGAGCACACTGGTCGTCCCGAAGACGGCACCGAACAGCCCCTGGTAGCGGCCGCGGTCCCGGGGCGGCACGAGGTCGCCGACGATCGCCATCGACAGGACGATCAGCCCGCCGCCGCCCAGACCCTGCAACGCCCGGAAGGCGATGAGCTGGGGCATGTCCTGCGCGGCGCCGCACAGTGCGGAACCGATCAGGAAGATCACGATCGCGCTCTGGTACAGCTTCTTGCGCCCGTACTGGTCGCCGAGCTTGCCCCACAGCGGGGTGGCCGCGGTCGAGGCCAGCAGATACGCGGTGACCACCCAGGACAGATGCTCCAGGCCGCCGAGGTCGCTGACGATGGTGGGCAGGGCGGTCGACACGATGGTCTGGTCGAGCGCGGCGAGCAGCAGACCTAGGAGCAGCGCACCGATCGGGGCGAGGACGCCGCCCGGGACGCGCTCGGCGCCTTTCGCCCCCGGCACCTTCGCCGTGCCGTGCGTGTCCAGGGTCATGAGACCTCCCGCGGCTCTCGCCACACTTCCATCGTGAGCGGAGTCCCCGGTTATGGCCTGTCGAATCCCTTGGTTCGCCCCTGGGGTTCCGGGATTCCCCTACGGTTCGTCGCGTGGTTCGTCGTGCGATTCGTCCTGCGCGTGCTTCAGCCGCATACGGGCGTTCACCCGCTCCTCCGCCGCGACCTCCGCCCAGAAGCGGTGGCCGCTCACGAACACCGCGAGCTCGTGCTCCCGCTGCCGGAGCTTCTCCACCTCGGCCTGCTCGTCGGCCGTCCAGCCCGGGGACGCGGGGCGTTCCACCTTGCGCCAGCCGTGGTCGTCGCTGAAGCCGTCCAGCGGCTCGACCGACCACGGGAGGCGCTTCAGCAGGGCCGACAGCTCGGCCCGGACCTGATGCAGCTCCTCCTGACCAGCACGGAGGTCACCAGGAAAGTCATAGGTCTCAGCCACACCACAATGCTACGCCTGTTCGATTTTCAGAGGCGAGCTCGTTCCCGGGCTTCACGCGAACGTGTCCGTCGTACGAACTGGGGATCGATTCACCAGGCCGATGCACCGGGGATTGTCAGTCCCCTGCCCTACGGTGACCGCCATGGAGAGCGAGCAGACACAGCAGGTGCGGCTGACGCCTTGGGGCGAGGACGACTTCTGGCTCCTGGAGCGGACCAACAGCCCGGAGATGACCCGCTATCTGGGCGGCCCCGAGACCGAGGAGCAGCTCGCCGCGCGTCACCGGCGGTACGTCGACCTGACGTCGGGGCGCATGTACCGGGTCACGCTGGCGGACGGCGGCGAGACGGTCGGCTCGATAGGTTTCTGGGAGCAGTCCTGGCAAGGCGGCACGGTGTGGGAGACCGGGTGGGGCGTGCTGCCCGAGTTCCGGGGGCGGGGGCTGGCGGTGGCGGCCGCGCGTGCCGTCATGGACGCGGCCCGTGCCGCCGGCACACACCGGTATCTGCACGCGTTCCCGAAGGTGGAACACGCCGCGTCGAACGCGGTCTGCCGCAGGGCCGGGTTCACCCTGCGCGGGCAGGCCGACTTCGAGTACCCGAAGGGGAACCCGATCCGGTCCAACGACTGGCGGTTCGACCTCGCGGCGGACACGGCCGGCGAGGGCTGAGCGCGACATGCCGCACGGGCCCGCCCCCGCCCTCCGCTCAGTGACCGGCTTCCTTCAACTCCCGCACCAGACGGGCGGTCACCGGGACCAGCACCCCGTGCCGGTCGGCCGCGCGCAGCAACGCGCCGCCGATGGCGTCGAGTTCGAGCGGGCGGCCGGCCTCGGCATCGCGCTGCATCGAGGACTTCGTACGGTCCGGGAAGGCGTCGTAGCGGGCGAGCGCCTGGGCGGGGTCGACGGGTGCACCGCAGGCACGGCTCACGGCCGCCGTCTCGCGGACGAGGGCCGTCAACTCCTCGCGGTGCCCGGCCCGTACATCACCGACGGGCACGCCGTAGCGGGTGGTCAGCAGGGCGAACGGGGCGAGGAAGGACATCTTCGCCCACAGGGCCGCGCTCTCGTCCTCGACGACGCGGGTGGCCGGTCCGGCGGTCGCGAGCGCCGCCGCGAGGGCGTCGAGACGGGCACGGGGGACCGAGACTCCGGCCAGGTCGATCTCGGCGAAGGGGCTGCCGTGTTCGATCACTCCCGGGGCCACGCGCGTGGACTCGGCGCGGATCACGGCCGGGGCCACACGGTCGGGACGGTAGCGGGCGCGCAGGGCCTCGGGGTGCTCGACGCCGTTCAGGAACGGTACGAGGAGGCCGTCGCCGAGGGCCGCGGGCGGCACCCGGGTGAGGGCCGTGTCGAGGGTGGTGTGCTTGACGGCCACCAGACAGGCGTCGACCGGCTCGCGCAGCTCCGTGTCCGCCTCGACGGGGGTACTGAAGTCGCCGAACCGGGCGCTGCGGACCTCGATCCCGGCGGTGCGCAGGGTGTCCGCGGTCTCGTCGCCGGCCAGGCAGATCACCCGGTGCCCGGCTCGGGCGAGCAGGGCGGCGAGCAGACCGCCGATGCCGCCGGGGCCCAGCACGGCCACGGTGAGTTTCTCGTTCGTCATGATCCGGTCGTCCTCTCGTCGGTCGGCCCCGAGGCCGGTGGCCGCCAATGAGGGCGATCATCGCAGGAAGTACGGGCACGGGGGAGGCATCGGGAGGAGACTGGTGACATGTGCCGGAGTATCAAGACGCTTCGCCCGCCCGCGCTGGCCGAGGAGGCCACGGACGACGAGATCCGGGCCGCGGCGCTGCAGTACGTACGCAAGGTCTCTGGGTTCCGAGCGCCCGCCGCTCACAACCGGGAGGTGTTCGAGCGTGCGGTGAACGCCGTGGCCGAGGCGACGGCCGAGCTGCTCGACGGCCTGGAGATCCGCGGCCAGTCCGTCGCCGCCCCACGCAGGGCGGGGTAGCCAAGGCGGGGCAGCCAAGGGGCGGTTCAGCGCTTCGGAGGCCGCTGGGGCGCGAGCCTCTACGACCGCGATCAGCGCCTACGGCCGGTCACTGGGACCGGTGGCTAGGACCGGCGATGCATCAGGTACGCCGCCCCCGCCCCGACCCCGAACAGCGCCGCGAGCGAGACGCCTGCGGCCAGCCAGGTCGCGCCCAGCCAGTGCGCGCCGAAGTAGCCGAGAGCGACGCTGTACGCGGCCCAGGAGAGGCCGGCCAGGGCGGACCAGGGGACGAAGTCGCGGGCACGCCGGTGGGCGGCGCCCGCGCAGAGGGAGACCACCGAGCGGCCGGCCGGGGCGAAACGGGCGAGGACGACCAAGGCGCCCCCGCCCCGGGCCAGCGCCCCGCCGAGACGTTCCTGCGCGGTCGTGAGGCGGCGGGAGCGGGCTATCGCCCGGTCCAGGCGCTCCCCGCCCCGCCAGGCCAGCCGGTACGCCACCAGGTCACCGAGGACGGACGCGGTGGCCGCGGAGAGGATCAGCGCGACGATGTCCGGCACATGGTGCGGGACCCGGCCCGCCGCCGCGCCCGAGCCCGCCGCCGCTGCCGTGGCCGCCGCCACCACGAGCACCCCGCTCGGCAGCACCGGCAGAAAGACGTCGAGGAGGACCGACAGGGCGACCATGACGTAGATCCATGGACCGGCCGTCAGTTCCCCCACGCTTTTCCACACGTCGACTCCCCGTCGCTCCCCACCGACTCGTCGCCGACTCCCCCGTCGGCAGCCATAAAGCGTACGCCTGGGGTGTGACAGGAGGGTCACGGTGGGCCAAAGAGAAACCAGAAGCGCTTCCGCGCGCGGCTGCGCACCGCAGTTGCGCGTCATGCGCTCTCATCCGGCGCAAGGGAGGACTCCAACACGCTCTTCAGCGTCCCGTCCGCGCTCGCCTGCTCGAGCCGCAGCTCGGCCGAACGCCCCCGCAGCGCCAGCGTCATGAGCTGATTGCCGAACCAAGGCCCTCCCGTCCTGCGCCAGTTCACCGCGGGCCGAGGACAACGCCCGTGCCGGGCAAGGCGCCGTCCGAGGAGCCGGGCCACCGCACTCCAGCCGAAGCGGAAGCCGAGCCGCATCGACAGGGGGATGGAGTTGTGCACGGGAGAGCAGGTGAGCTGCAGGACCCGGGCGTCGGGCACCTTCACGGACGGGGACGGCCGCTCGGCAGGCCAGGACGGCTCGGCGACGTAGGCGTGATGAACGTCCCCGGAGAGGACGCAGACCGTCGCGGGCGCCTCCGGCCCCGACCCGGCCTCGGCGATCAGCTCGGTCAGGGCGGCGAAGGAGGCGGGAAAGGCCGCCCAGTGCTCCAGGTCGGCGGCCCGGCGCAGCCGCTCCCCGAACCGCGCCCAGCGGGCGCCGCGCTCACCCCGGCACAGCGCCGCGTTCCACGCCTCGGCGTCGTGCACCAGGTGCGGCAGCAGCCAGGGCAGGGAGGTGCCGAGGAGGAGGTGGTCGTACGACCCCGGCTCGTCGAGCGCCTGCTCGCGCAGCCACGCCGACTCGCCCGCGTCGAGCATCGCGCGGCCCTCCTCGTCGAGCACCCGCGCCGCCCGCGTGTCCACCATCAGCAGCCGTACGCGCCCGAAGTCGCGCCGGTAGCTCCAGCGGGCCGACGCGGGGTCGGCGTCGGCCTCGGCGGCGAAGGCGCGCAGGACGTCGGTGGCGTCCGGAGTCTCGCGGACCGCGCGGTACAGCGGATCGGCGGCCAGCTCGTCCGGTGAGAGGTTCCCCAGGTGCTGGTGGACCCAGTACGACATCAGGCCGCTCAGCAACCGCTCCCGCCACCACGCCGTGGCCCGCATGTCGGCGAGCCAGGCGGCGGAGGTGTTCCAGTCGTCGATGACGTCATGGTCGTCGAAGATCATGCAACTGGGCACGGTGGACAGCAGCCAGCGCACCTCGGGATCGAGCCAGGACTCGTAGTAGAGCCGGGTGTACTCCTCGTAGTCCGCGACCTCGGCGCCCGGCGGGTCGCCCAGACCGCGGCGCGCTGCCAGCCAGCGGCGGGTGTCCGCGGAGGTCTCGTCGGCGTATATCTGGTCGCCCAACAGCAGGAGTACGTCCGGGGGTTCGCCGCCTGCCGCCACGCGCGCGGCGAGCGCGCCGAGGGCGTCGGGGCCGACCGGGTCCCGCGCGTCGGCCGGCGGCGCGGCCCAGCGGCAGGAGCCGAAGGCGACCCGGACGGTACCGGGGCCGTGGGCGCGGACGACCGAGGGCGGGAACGGGGAGTCCGGCAACGGCCACACGTGCGTGCCGTTCAGGAACACCTCGTACGTGGGGGCGGTGCCCGGGGTGAGTCCGGTCACCGGCACGAGGGCGTAGTGGTGACCCGCCACCTGGAAGGTGCGGGCCGAGCCGCCGGCGCCGTCGGCGCAGCGCACCTCGGCGACGCACGGACGGCTCGTCTCGACCCAGACGGTCGCGGACGAGCCGTCGGCGTACCTCAGCAGTGGCCCCAGGCACAGTCCGGCCATGATCCGGCATCTCCCCCGTTCCCCGTTCCGCTCTCCGTCGCCCCGTACGGTACGGAACGACGGAGTCGGGCGGGGAGGTTCCCGCGGGTGGAGACGGTGAAGAACGGCGGGGAACCGCGGGAAACGGACCGTACCGTCCGATGCCGACCGGTATCAGCAGTTGGCGAGGTCGCTCGTGAGCGCGCTCTTCTCGGCGGAGTCGACCGAGAGGTTGTAGTAGTACTTCACCTGGACCCAGGCGCGGACGTACGTGCAGCGGTAGGACGTGACCGACGGCATCCAGGTCGCCGGGTCCTGGTCGCCCTTGGCCTGGTTCACGTTGTCCGTGACGGCGAGGAGCTGGGGCCGCGTGACGTCGTTGGCGAAGGCCTGACGCTGGGAGGTGGTCCACTTGCCGGCCCCGGAGTCCCAGGCCTCGGCGAGCGGGACGAGGTGGTCGATGTCGACGTCGGAGGGGGAGCTCCAGGTCGCGCCGTCGTACGGGGAGTACCAGCTGCCGCTCTGGGCGACGCACGCGGAGTCGGTGACGACGTTCGTACCGTCGCGCTTGAGGATCCACTCGCGGGTGTTGCAGGTCCCGCTGATGGTGATCCAGGTCGGGAACAGGTCGCGGTTGTAGCCGGTGCGGTTCTCGGTCGCCACGGTGAGCTGCGAGAGGTAGCTGCGGGCGGTGGCGCCGCTGACCGGGGTGGGGAGGGCCGCGGAGGCGCTCGGGGGGTTGAGGAGGGCAACGGAGGCTATGAGGCCGGTGAGGCCCGCGAGTATGCCGAGTCGTCGACGCGCGTAGAATTTCGGCATGTGCGTGAACTCCCTTGTGGGGTGGGGGTGTTGGGCGCGAGCGGGGACATGCTCGCGACGCCGTGTTGCCGGGAGGTGAGCGCTCGGTAAGAAGGTAATGACGCGTACATGACGTGACAAGACCTACGGCTGACTTCCGGTCCCGTACCATGGGGGGCGCAGAAGGGGAGTAGCTCTTCGCCGGACCGTCGACATACTGCTCAGCCCGCCTGAGCCGGCGCCCGGAGGCGTGCCTCGACCACGAGGCCGCCCAGCGAGACCTTCGGCAAGCAGTGCACGCCCGTGCCGTACGGCCCGGGTGCCACGTGTGCTGCCGTGCCGAGGTGTCCGCGGACAGCACACACACTCTCGGTGGGGCAGCCCCGACCGATTGAGGGACCTTGATCAGCATCACCGTGACGGCGCTCGTCTTCGGCGTCGTCTTCCTCGCCGAACTGCCGGACAAGACCGCGCTCGCCGGCCTCGTCCTCGGCACCCGCTACCGCGCCTCGTACGTCTTCGCGGGCGTCGCCGCCGCCTTCACCCTGCACGTCGTCATGGCCGTGGCCGCGGGCAGCCTGCTGACGCTGCTGCCGCAGCAGATCGTCCACGCGGTGACGGGCATCCTCTTCCTCGGCGGCGCCGCCGTGCTCCTGCTGAAGAAGGACGACCACGAGGAACACATCAAGCAGCCGGAGAACCAGTCCTTCTGGAAGGTCGCCGCGGCGGGCTTCATGCTCATCCTGGTCGCCGAGTTCGGCGACCTCACCCAGATCATGACGGCCAACCTCGCGGCCCGTTACAACGACCCGCTCTCCGTCGGCCTCGGCGCCGTACTCGCCCTGTGGGCGGTGGCCGGTCTCGGCATCGTCGGCGGAAAGGCCCTGATGAAGCGGGTGCCGCTGAAGCTCATCACCCGGGTCGCGGCGCTGCTCATGCTGGGCCTGGGCGTGTGGAGCATCTGGGAGGCCGTGGCCGGATGACCCCGGCCCGGCAGAACCTAGGCCGAATCCCCGCGGCGCCCGGTAGCGGATGCCGACCCGGTTTTGTACCGTGGAGAAACAAAGTGGCTCCCGCCCGTTTTCCCTGACCGGCGGGCGGGGCCGCCTTGCCCCTCACCCGGGACGCACGCGGCTCTCCCTCCAGCCCCTCTCCTGTCCCGCCTCCCCCGCGCTTTGGAGCTGCCGATGACGGCCACCGCCACGCCCACCGTCCTCACCGCCCGCGCCCTCCTGCTCGACATGGACGGCACCCTCGTCAACTCGGATGCCGTCGTGGAGCGCATCTGGCGGCGCTGGTCAGCACAGCACGGGCTGGACGGCGACGAGACGATGAAGGTCGTCCACGGACGCCAGGGCCACGCGTCCATGGCGCTGCTGCTGCCGGACCGCCCGGTGGAACAGAACCTCGCCGACAACGCGCGCATGCTCGCGCAGGAGACCGCGGACATGGACGGCGTGGTGGAGATCCCGGGCGCGGCCGCGTTCCTGCGCTCCCTGCGCGGCCTGCCGCACGCCCTGGTGACCTCCGCCGACGTCGCGCTGTCCACGGCCCGGATGACCGCCGCGGGCCTCGACCTGCCGGACATCCGCATCACCGCCGAGTCGGTGGGCGCGAGCAAGCCCGACCCGGAGGGCTTCCTGAAGGGGGCCGCGGAGCTGGGCGTGGACCCTGAGGACTGCGTGGTCTTCGAGGACTCGGGCGCCGGCATCACGGCAGGACGCGCGGCCGGAATGCGGGTGATCGGCGTCGGCCCCCGCGCCGCCGCCCACGGCCCGGACGTGGTCGTACGGGACCTGACCCAGGTGACGGTCGAGCCGGCCCCCGACGGCACGATCCGGCTGCACATCGCCTGAACCACCCCCACGGGCACGGCAAAGGCCCAGGTCCCCGGATGACTCCGGCCGGACCTGGGCCTTGCTCGTGTCCTGCGACTGGTGGGCGCGGACGGTTTCGAACCGCCGACATCCTGCTTGTAAGGCAGGCGCTCTACCCCTGAGCTACGCACCCGCGACAAGTCGACAGCCTACATGGCCCGGGACCGTGTCCGACAAACCGTCCCTCGGGACCGAGCGCCCGCGCCCACGGCGGGAAGTCACGGCACGAACCGCGAACTGAACGGCTCGTGTGTTCGTCTTCAACCGATGGGAGAATGGGCACCACCCAGGGCGGACCACAGCACGGGAGAGGGACGTGACGGCGACACCCCGAGGGACCTCAGGTCCGGTCCGTGACGTCCTCTCTCTGGTGATCCTTCCCGCGCTGGCCGCGCTCGCCCTGCCCGCCGCGTTCGCCGGTGGGGGTACGCGGCGGTGGTTCGGGGGGCGGGCCGAGGGGCAGCGGGCTCAGGCTCAGGCCGCCAAGGACGCTGCCGCCGCCGCGTTCTACGAGTTGGACACCGCCCAGCGGGATCTGCGGATCTCCATAGAGACGATCATGGCCGTGGACGACTCGCCCGCCGCCCGGCGTGCCGTGAGCGAGTTCGAGGCACTCGGGCGGCGTATCGACGAGGTCAGTCACCGGTACATCGAGGCCGTCGACGCGCATGACCTCGACCGGGTCGATCTCGAAGCCTCCGTGGCCGTGCGGGCCCGGGGTGAGCTGACCGCCGCCAAGGACGAGCTGGTCCGGGTCAAGCAGGAGCTGGACCGGTTCGGCGACGGGCTCGGGCCGCTGCTGGACAAGGCCGAGACGCGGCTGGCGCGGCTGGCGCCCGCTGTGGAGCGGGCCCGGCAGGCGCTGCGCGCGGCGGCGGGCGGCCTGGATGCCGTACGGGACTCGGGGCTGCGGGCGGACGATCTGGCCGGCCGGCTCGCGGCGCTCTCGCCCGAGCTGACCAAGCTGAACCAGGGGGCCGGACAGCACGGGGTGGAGCCGACGCTGGAGCGGGCCGAGCGGGTCGCGCGGGAGGCCGAGGCGATCCGGGTCGAGGCCGGGCGGCTGCCGGAGAAGGCCGCCGAGATCGATCACCGGCTGGTCTCGCTGCGGACGCGTGCACAGGCGCTGACGACGCGGGCCGGGCAGGTCGACCCGGTGCTGAGCGAGCTGCGCCGCCGGTTCGCGGCGGCCTGCTGGCAGGACCTGCAGCAGGTGCCGGAGCAGGCCGCGGAGAGCGTACGGCAGGCGGAGCGGAAGCTGGCGGAGGCACAGGCCGCCCGGGACGCGCAGCGCTGGCCGGACGCCACGTCGCTGCTGTCGACCGTACGAGCGCTGCTGAACACCACCGACGAGGCCGTGTCGGCCGCGGGTGACCGGCTCACGCGGCTGAACGCCGTACAGAAGGATCCGCAAGCGGAGATCGAGCGGACCCGGTTCGCGATCCGGGACGCGCAGCGGCTGGCGATGGCGGGGCGGGCGACGCCCGATCCGCGGGATGCGCGGCCGCTGGACGAGGCCGTGGGCCGGCTGGAGCGGGCGATCGGCACGCTGGAGGGGCGCCACCCCGACTACTGGCATTTTCTGACGGAGACCGAGGCGGTACGGCGGTCGGTGGCGCGGGTGGTCGCGCAGATCCGTGAGGAACGTGGGGGCGTCGGGCACTGAGGTGCGCTGAGGCTCACTGAGGCGGCTGAGGATCACCGACGCGTTGCCGCCCGGTCGGGCCGGGCGGATATTGGGTGTTACGCGGGCGGAAAACGGGAGACCCGTACAGCCTCCGCTCGCCTACGCACCGGGAGGCGGACATGGCCTCACACGCACTGCGCTCGCCGGGGACGCGGCGACGGATCCGGCTGGACGAACACCTTCCCATGGACCATCGCCTGAGCAAGGTCTACCGGGTCGGCGCGGGCCTGATGGGTCTGTTCCTGCTCGCGTTCGGCATCCTCGGCCTCCTCGGGACGGGTCAGCACAGCGTCCTGGGCCTGGGCTCGAACTCCGCGCTCGCCATCCTGTCGATCTGTGTCGGCGTGCTGCTGTTCGTGGGCATGGTGGCCGGCGGGAACTTCGCGTCCACGCTGAACATGGTCTTCGGCATCCTGTTCCTGCTCAGCGGCTTCCTGAACCTGGGCCTGCTGGACAGCAACTACAACTTCCTGAACTTCGGGATCCAGAACGTCCTGTTCAGCTTTGTGGTCGGCCTGCTGCTGATGGTCTTCGGGATGTACGGCAGGGTCGGGTCGACGCTGCCGCACGACAACCCGTACTGGCGGGCGCGTCATCCCGAGGCGGCGGAGTGGGAGCAGCGGGCGGCGCAGGATCAGGCGCGGTCCGAGGGCTCCTGAACACGCGGGTGGAGGCGGGGGCGAGGCGTTAGCCTGTGCGCATGCCTCGCTACGAGTACCGCTGCCGTACCTGCGGCGACACCTTCGAACTGAGCCGTCCGATGGCGGAGTCCTCCGCCCCCGCCGCCTGCCCCGCGGGCCACGACGACACGGTGAAGCTCCTGTCGACCGTGGCCGTCGGCGGCTCGGCGTCCGCACCCGCGCCCGCGCCCCGTGCGGGCGGCGGCGGGGGCGGGTGCTGCGGCGGGGGTTGCTGCGGCTGACGGACGCCGCCGGACTCCGCCGTACGTCCTCAGCCGGCAGCCTGATCCGGTTGCCGTGCCGCCCGCAGGAACTCGCGCAGGATCCGCTCGCCGGCCAGTGCTCCGCGTTCGGGCAGTGCGCTGATGGCCGGTGCCGTCCAGCCGGCGTCGGCGAGTTCGCCGTGGCCGGGGCGCCAGCCCCGGTCCGCCGCGAGGAGCAGGTCGGCGTCGAGGAGGGAGTCGCCGGCGGCCAGGGTGAGGTCCGCGCCGGTGCGGTGGGCGACCTCGCGTACGGCGGCGCTCTTGGTGAGCGGTTTCGGTACGGCGTAGATCTTGCGGCCTTGCAGGGACACCGTCCAGCCGCGGTTCTCGGCCCAGACCGCCAGTTCCTTCACCCACTCCTCGGGGAGCAGTTCGCGCTCGACGACCAGGTAGACGAACAGATCCTCGGCGACGCGGTGCTTGCGCACCCAGGCCGGGTCGGCGGTCCGTTCCAGGTGGGCGCGTACGTCGTCCAGCGGCGCACACTCGGCGGCGAGCCGGGCGGTGACGCGGGCGTGCCAGTCGGGGTCGCAGACGCCGTCGACGAGCAGATGGCCGCCGTTGGCGCAGATCGCGTACTTCGGCGGCGGGCCGGGCAGGTTGATGCGCTGGTACTGCTTGCGGGTCCGGGTGGTCGTCGGCACGAACACCGCCGCGTCCCCGAGGTCGGTCAGCAGCTGGGAGGCCGTCTCGGTCATGTAGGACAGCGGCTTGCTCTCGTGGACCTCGACGCACAGCAGCCTCGGCGCCCGGGCGTCCGGCATGGTCAGGGCCAGGGCCGCCGAGGAGTAGATCAGCGTACGGTCGAGGTCGCTCGCCACCAGCACCGGCATCAGAGGTTCACCGCCTTGCCGTCGGCGCCGGTCGCGCCGCGCGTGTACTTGGGGTGGATCAGTCCCACGCAGGTGTACGGCAGTTCGCCGACCTCCTCGACGGGTACGCCTCTCTGCCGCGCCAGCAGGCGTACGTGTTCCAGGTCGGCGCCCGCGCCGGCCTTGGCGAGGATCTTCCAGGGTACGCGGCGCAGCAGCACGCGGGTGGTCTCGCCGACGCCGGGCTTGACGAGGTTCACGTCGTGGATGCCGTACTCCTCGCTGATGCGCTCGACGGCCGCCCAGCCCTCCCAGGTGGGGGTGCGGTCGGTGGCGGCCAGTTCCTTCACGGCCGTGTCGACGGGGTCCGTGACGTCGGGGAAGCGGGCGGTCACGGCGTCCAGGAAGGCCACGGAGACGTCGGCGCCGGCGAGTTCGCGGTAGAACTTCGCGCCGTGGAAGTCGTGCGGTCCGACCAGGTCGGCGCGCAGGACGGTGCGGGAGATCAGGCCGGAGACGGTGGAGTTGAGGCAGGCGGAGGGGATGAGGAAGTCCTCGCGGGTGCCGTACGTCCGTACGCACGAGCCCGGGTCGGCCAGCACCGCGATCTCCGGGTCGAAGCCGGTGATGCCGTCGCTCTCCTCGAACTCCCGGATCGCGTCGGCGAGTTCGCGGGTGATGGCGCCCTTGCCGGTCCAGCCGTCGACGAAGACGACGTCGCGCGGGTCGTGGTGGGCGGCGAGCCAGCGCAGGGCGTTGGCGTCGATGCCGCGTCCGCGGACGATCGAGACGGCGTAGTGCGGCAGGTCGAGGCCGTGCCGGAACTGCGCCCAGCGGCGCATGAGGACGCCGACCGGGGTGCCGGCGCGGGCGAGGGAGACCAGCACCGGCCGGGGCGAGCGCTCCGCGATCACCGTCTCGGTGACCACGCCGACCGCCTGCGCGATCCGTGCGGCGGAGATGTCGAGGGCGGCGTGGAACAGCTCCTGGTACTGCTCGCTCGGCTGGTACTCGACCGGCAGCGACTCGGCGTAGTGCGCGCCACCGCTCTGGATCGCCTCCTCGCGCTCCTCGGTCGGCGCTTCCAGGGTCACGTCCGAGAGGTCCTGGAGCAGCCAGCCGACCTCGTCGGGTGCGTACGAGGAGAAGGCGGGGCCGCGGAGGGGCTCGGGGAGCATGGCGGGTCTTTCGTCGCAAGAGGCGGAGGCGTGTGCGGGTCCGGGGGCGTACGACGGTACGACCGCGAGCAGGACGTGCGCGGCGTGGTCGGCCAGCCGGGCCAGCAGGCCGTCGGGGGTGTGCAGTTCGGGGGTGTCGGCGACGGAGTCGACGACGGTGACGACGGTGTCGAAGCCGGCGCCCGCGACGTTGTAGGCGTAGCGCTCGCCGGGGCCGTCGGCGGGATCGTCGTGGGCCGGGAAGGCGAGGCGGCTGCGTATCGCGTAGCCGGGGTCGTCGACCGGGAGCACCGGTGAGCGGGTGGTGGTCGAGTAGCGCACCTCGGCCGCGACGACCTGCTCCAGCTCGCGGGCGAGCCGCAGCGGCGCGTACATCAGCTCCTCGAAGCCGAGGACGAGGACGCGGCGGGCGTCGGCGGGCAGGGCCTCGGCGACCCGTGCGGCGAGGGCGGGCACGGCGGCGTCGAGGCGTGCGCGGTGCCGGGGGGTGAAGCCGTGCCGGCCGCCGTCGGGGAGCCCGTGGGGCCAGCGGAGGTCGACGCGGGTGATGCGGCCGGGGTGCGGCCGGGCTGTCGTGCCCGCGGCTGCCGTTGCCGTGGCCGCCTCATGGCGTGCGACCAGGTCCCGGCCCTTCTCCAGCACTCCCTCGGGGAGCCGCACCGTGCCGGACGCCGCTGCCACCAGGTCCACGCGTGCGCCGATCTCGTCGGCGAAGTCCGTCAGGCGTTCGGTGTCCTCGGCCGAGCGCATGTCGACGAGGGCGACCACGACGTAACGTTTCCGCGGGTAACGCTCATGGAGGTCCCGGATGGTGTTCAGGACCGTGTTGCCGGTGGAGAACTCGTCGTCGACCAGGATCAGCGGGCCGTGGCCGGCGAGCAGGGCCGGGTCCTCCGGGAGCAGGAGGTGCGAGGTCGCGTGGGAGTGGGACTCCTCGAAGCCACCCGCGGGGGCGACGCCGGCGACCGGGCGGCGCGTGGAGTGCAGGTACGGGGCGAGTCCCAGGCCGTCGGCGACCGCGTGACCGAGGCCGGTGGCGGTCTCGGCGTAGCCGAGCACGACCGCCGCGGCGGCCTCCTCCTCGCCGAGCAGGTCGCGCACCCGCCGGCCGAGGGTGACCCCGTGGCCGTACACCACGGCCGGAGACTGCGGTACGTGCTTGCCGAGCACGTGGGAGACGAGCAGGTGGGCCCGCTTGGGGTTGCGGCGCAGCGCCAGCCCCAGCAGGCCGGTCAGCGCCTCGTCGCCCGCGAGTTCGACGCCGAGCCGCTGGGCGACCCAGCTGCCGGACCAGACCCCGTTGTTCACTGCGTTGTTCATCCGTTCCTCGGGTTGCGGGCGGTCAGCCGGGTATCCCGGCGGCGAGCAGCTCCACGAAGCCGACGTCCTCGCCCGCGACGCCGAACACCTCGGCACGGAGCATGGTCCGCTCGGCCCAGGCGCGGTGCGGCTTCACTTCGTTCATCTTGTTCGTGTACGCCGACCTGAGCACACCCCCGCCGCCGCGTTCGGGCCGCAGGATGTCCCGGGCGTCGCTGAACTCCTCGTGGCTGACCACGGACAGTGCGTGCACGGGCAGGACGTGCGAGGGGTGGATACAGGTCTTGCCGAGCAGGCCGTTGGCCTGGTCCAGGGAGATCTCCCGCAGCAGCCCGTCCATCGCGTGCTCGATGAGTTTCTCGCGCAGTCCCACGGCCTGGCCCTCCAGGAAGGGGCTCTGCCGCAGCAGCGGCTTGAACATGCGCTCGGGGACCCGGAAGTACTCCCACACCGGGCCGGTCACCGTGAAGCCGGTGCCGTCGGCGCGGCCCAGCATGTTCACCACGTCGGCGATGACGGAGGCGACGATCTGGATGTCGTAGGCCGTCATGTCGGGGGCCCGGCGCAGGCCGTACGCGGAGCAGAAGTCGGTGACGCCGAGGCGCAGGGCGAGCACGCGGTCGCGGAACTTGTCGACCGCGCGGAATATCCCTTCAAGGGTGTCGACCCGCGACTCGAGGTACAGCAGCTCGGGCGACTCGAGGACCGGCATGGCGAACAGCCGCCGGCCGGCGGCCGCCTCGGCGGTGGCCAGCGCCTCCAGGAACGGCAGGCCGCGCTCCTCGGTGAACTTCGGCAGCACGAAACCGGACAGCAGGCCTGCGGCCGGGCCGAGCCGGCGTACGAGATCGGGGATCTGCTCGGGCACGCGGACGCGGATGAAGAGCAGGGGCAGGGTGTCGTCGGTCCGCGCGGCCAGTTCGGCGAGCTGCCGCACGAGGTTGTCCTCGCCCGCCGCGACGTCCTCGTCGCCGATCGAGTCCTCCAGGCACAGCACCATCGAAGCCACGCCGAGCCGGGACTGTCTGACGATGTCGTCGGCGAGCCGCGGCCGCGTGGCCGGGCTGTACAGCGTGGCGCCCAGGGCCGCGGCGAGCAGCCGGGCCGGGGAGTCGGCGGTGAACTCGCACGGCTCCTGGTGGAAGAGACGCTGTCGCACCTCAGGGGCAAGGTGCCCGAAATGACGCATGGAACTCCCCCGCGGAACGCGGTAAGCCGGTGGAATCCGAAGACAGTTGACCGGTAATAGTACGTACGGATGCATGTCTGAGGTTCCCGCCGGGCGTGAATTCCAGGTAACTCGGCCATGTCGGATCCGGAGACCCCCGCATTGTCGTGACCAGGACCGAGAGGGCAGGATGACGGCATGAAGCACGCCATGCTGAAGGGATCCAACGTCCCGCTCGAAGCCACGACGGTGCGCGCCGTGCTGCGCTGGACGCCCGGACAGGGCGTCCCGGACGTGGACGTGTCGGCGCTGCTCCTCGGCCCCGACGGACGCGTGCGCTCCGACGAGGACTTCGTCTTCTACAACCAGCCCCGGCATCCTTCGGGGACGGTGTGGCGGCTCGGCAAGAAGCGGGTGGCCGAGGGCCTCACCGACACGATCCAGGCGGACCTCACCGGTGTCGAGACGAGCGTCGGCCGGATTGTCCTGGTCGCCTCGGCGGACGGCGTCGCCTTCGATCACGTGCAGGCCCTGAGCATCCTGCTGTACGACGCGCAGGCCGCCGAGGGCGAGCCGCTGGCCCTCTTCGACATCGCGCCGGAGACGGGCGCGGAGACGGCCCTGATCTGCGGTGAGCTGTACCGGCGCGGGGAGGGCTGGAAGTTCCGTGCCCTGGGCGAGGGTTACTCGAACGGGCTGGAGGGTCTGGCCACCGACTTCGGCATCTCGGTGGACGAGTCGGAGGGGGTCGAGGACCCGCGCCCGGCGCAGCCGACGATGTCCCAGCCGCTCCCGCCGGAGCAGCCGGCGCTGACCCAGTCGCAGCCGGCGACCGTGCAGGTCCCGCCGCCGACCGCCCAGGTTCCGGCGCCGAACGTCCCGGCGCAGCCGGCGTACGGCTATCCCCAGCCGACGTCGTCCCAGCCGGCGCCGGCCTACGGCTATCCGCAGCCGACGTCGTCGCAGCCCGCGTACGGCTACCCGCAGCCGGTGACCGGGGCCCCGGACGGGGACTTCCGTCTGCCGCCGCAGGGCCCACAATTCATCGACCGCTAGGGCAACCCCCTTAAGGGGCGCGGGGAACTGCGCGACAAGCCACCACGAACGAACCCGCATGCCGCGGTCCGACCGCAGCACTCCGGCTCAGTAGGCAGACCCGAACCCGCCCGAGCCGGCGCAGCGCTCCGTCAGCGGTCCGCCTGCGTCTTGTAGCCGCGGCCCCACTGCAGGCCCCAGCCGTACAACCGGTCCAGCTCACCCTGGAAGCCGTACACGAACTTCACCTCGCGCCGGACGATCAGCTCGTCCTTCACGTTCTCGATCATCACGACCGCGCAGGACCGGGCCTGCGGATGGCGCTCGTCGAGGCCGATCGCGATGCGGGGGCCGTTGCTCGGGAAGAGGGTGACGACGGCGTGCGTGCGGTCGAACGCGGGCGTCTGGTCGTAGATGTACACGAAGACCAGCAGCCGCTTGATCGCGTCCCGGTGATCGAGGTTGACGTACATCGTCTCGCCGGACGCCGACCCGAACCGGTCGTCGCCGCTGATTTTGACGTACGGCGGTGAGTTGACGTCGCCGAGGTAGTTCCCGAGCGGCTGGACGACCCCCTTGGTGCCGTCCTTGAGCTCGTACAGGCATCCCAGGTCGAGGTCGACGTTGACCATGCTCTGGCCGTGGCCGAGGATCTCCGGGGGCTTCAGCGCCCTGAAGGGGTGCCGGAAGAGGCTGGCGCGCTCGACGCCGATGTCGGAGGTGCGCATCTGCCAGGTGAGGTTGACGCGCAGGTGGCCGGTGGCCGCGCCCTGCTTGGTGAGGGACACGTACTGGTGCCGTTTGGTGAGCTGAATGGAGTTGGTCGCGGCGCTGCCCGAGTCGAACTCGGCCGCCCGTCCGCCCAGCAGCCCGTCGAAGAAGCCCATTCCCGCCCCCAAGTGCTCATGTCACGTGCCGCGGGGCGGCCGACCAGGTCGGCCGCCCCGCACAGAGCGTTCCTCGGTCCAGGGGCGCTCACACCCGCGACGAGACCTCAGTCTTCTCGTCGGAGCCCGTCGCTTTTCCCTCGGCCGCCGCGAGGGCGCGGTTGCGGCGGACGGAGGACCAGAAGGACCAGGCGATCAGGACGACGCCGACCAGACCGGTGACGACCTCGTTGATCTCGTACTGGATGGTGACCATGAGGATCACGGCCAGGGCGCCGATCGCGTAGTGGGCGCCGTGCTCCAGGTAGACGTAGTCGTCGAGGGTGCCCTGGCGGACCAGGTAGACGGTGAGCGAGCGGACGTACATCGCGCCGATGCCGAGGCCGAGCGCCATCAGGACGATGTCGTTGGTGATGGCGAACGCGCCGATCACGCCGTCGAAGGAGAAGGAGGCGTCCAGGACCTCCAGGTACATGAACATGAAGAACGCGGCCTGGCCGGCCAGCAGGATCGCCGGGCGCTTCTTGCCGGTGCGCGCGGCCTGTTCCTCCTCCTCGTGCTCGCGCTCCTCCTCTTCCTCGAGCTTGTCCTCGAAGTAGCCGGAGAGACCGCCGACGATCATGTACGTGATGAGGCCGGCGACGCCGGCGATCAGGACCGTCTGCGCCTTGTCGACGTGGGCGCCGCCGTGCTGGTGGGCGTGGGTCGCGAAGGTGAAGGAGGTGATCAGCAGGACGATCAGGGAGATGCAGACCGACAGCATGTCGACCTTGCCGAGCTTGGCCAGCGGCCGCTCGATCCAGCGCAGCCACTGGACGTCCCGGTCCTCGAAGATGAAGTCGAGGAAGATCATCAGCAGGAACATGCCGCCGAAGGCCGCGATCGCCGGGTGGGCGTCGGTGACCAGTTCCTGGTAGCGGACCTTGTTGTTGAACGCCAGGTTGACGGCCTCGATGGGCCCCATCTTGGCGCTGATCGCGACGATCACGACGGGGAAGACCAGCCGCATGCCGAAGACGGCGATGAGCACGCCGACCGTGAGGAAGATCTTCTGCCAGAAGGCGTTCATCTTCTTCAGGATTCCGGCGTTGACCACCGCGTTGTCGAACGACAGCGAGATCTCCAGGACGGCCAGGATCGCCACGATGCCGAAGGCGGTCCACCCCCCGTAGAAGGCTGCCGCGACCAGGCCGAGCGCGGTGATCGCGAACGACCAGCCGAAGGTTTTCAGAAGCACTGGCTACCCCATCGTGTTTGAACGGGTCTCCCCCGCGCCGCATTCGGCTTTACGAAACGTTGACCCCAAAGTCTAGAGCGATCCCCCGAAGTCCGGACGCGTACCCCTGTCCGACCGCCCGGAACTTCCATTCGCCCTGGTAGCGATAGAGCTCGCCGAAGATCATGGCGGTTTCGGTGGAGGCGTCCTCGCTGAGGTCGTACCGCGCGAGCTCCTGGCCGTCGGCCTGGTTGACGACCCGGATGAACGCGTTGGACACCTGACCGAAGGTCTGGCCGCGTTCGTCGGCCAGATGGATCGAGACCGGGAAGGTGATCTTGTCGCAGGTGGCCGGCACCTTCGACAGGTCGACCAGGATGCTCTCGTCGTCGCCCTCGCCCTCACCGGTGAGGTTGTCGCCGGTGTGCTCCACCGAGCCGTCCGGGCTCTTGAGCTGGTTGTAGAACACGAACCACTCGTCCCCGAGGACGCGCCCGCCCTGGCACAGCAGCGCGCTGGCGTCCAGGTCGAAGGGGGCTCCGGTGGTCGAGCGGGCGTCCCAGCCGAGCCCGACCGTGACGTTCGTGAGGTTCGGTGCGGCCTTGGACAGGGAGACGTTGCCTCCCTTGGCGAGCGTGACTCCCATGATGCTGGTCCTCCCCTTGGCGATGCCTCTTCGGTTGTCCTGCGCGTCCGGCGCCGCGCGTAAACGGCGCGGCGCCGGACGATGCGAGCGATACCTCGGACGCGGGTACGAACGACGTCCGGGACGCCGCGCGGACGCCGTCCCGGGCGTCGGTGCGAGCGACGCCCCTGCGCGCGCGTGCGGATCACGACGTCCCGGACGTCGCGCGGAGGGGCGTCTTTGAGGTGGACGCGGCTGAGGCCTCGGACGTTGCCGTGAGAGCGCCTCAGGCGTCGGTACGGGGCCCGCGGGCCTCAGACGTTGACGCCGAAGTCCTGGGCGATGCCGCGCAGGCCCGAGGCGTAGCCCTGGCCGATGGCGCGGAACTTCCACTCCGCACCGCCCCGGTACAGCTCGCCGAAGACCATGGCCGTCTCGGTGGAGGCGTCCTCGCTCAGGTCGTAGCGGGCGATCTCCTGTCCGTTCGCCTGGTTGACGACGCGGATGAACGCGTTGCGCACCTGGCCGAAGGACTGCTGGCGGTTCTCGGCGTCGTAGATCGACACCGGGAAGACGATCTTGTCCACGTCGGCCGGGACCGTGGCCAGGTCGACCTTGATCTGCTCGTCGTCGCCCTCGCCCTCACCGGTGAGGTTGTCGCCGGTGTGCTCCACCGAGCCGTCCGGGCTCTTGAGGTTGTTGAAGAAGACGAAATTCTGGTCGCTGCCGACCTTGCCTGCGTTGTTCAGCAGCAGCGCGCTGGCGTCCAGGTCGAAGTCCGTGCCGGTCGTGGTGCGGACGTCCCACCCCAGACCGACGATGACGGCGGTCAGGCCCGGGGCCTCCTTCGTCAGCGATACGTTGCCGCCCTTGCTGAGGCTGACTCCCACGAGTCCTCCATGTGGTGTCCAGGGGCGGGGAGCCCCGTCGTACATCGGATACCGGATCAACGAGTCGATCCTAGTGACGGGTTCCCGCTCCCCGCAGGCCCTGGAGACCGATCAATACCGCGTCACAGGGTGTCGAGCGCCTTCACGTACTCGCTCAGGTCACGGGCGTCCATCACGGCGTTGTGCACCGTCCAGCGGACGATGCCCTCCTTGTCGATGATGAACGTCCCGCGGTTGGAGAAGCCCCGCTCCTCGTCGAAGACGCCGTACGCGCGCGACACCTCGCCGTGCGGCCAGAAGTCGCTGAGCAGCGGGTACTCCAGGCCCTCCTGCTCGGCGAAGACGCGCAGCGTGTGCATGGAGTCGTTGGAGACGGCGAGCACCTGGGTGCCGCGGTCGTCGAACTTGGGCAGGTTGTCGCGCAGCTCGCACAGCTCACCGGTGCACACACCGGTGAAGGCGAAGGGATAGAAGAGCAGCACCACGTTCTTCTCACCCTGGAAGTCGGAGAGCTTCACCGTGCGACCGTGGTTGTCGCTGAGCTCGAAGTCGGGTGCCTTGTCGCCGACCTTGATCGCCATCGTCCTGCGTCCCTTCGGTAGGGCTGTTCGGGTGAGGACCACCCTACTGAGCGATCACCGGGACCGGCGGACGGGCCGGGCTTGAGCCCGGCCCGTCCTGTGTCCGGGATGAGGCGGCCTACCTCTTGGACTTGGCGGCCTTCGGCGTCACCAGACGCGAGCCGCTCCAGTCCTTGCCCACACTGACGCTCTTGGACGCCGACAGCCCCGCCGTGGTCGCGGCTTCCGAGATGTCACTCGGCTCCACGTAGCCGTCACGGCCGGTCTTCGGCGTCAGCAGCAGGATCGAGCCGCCTTCCTCGATGTACGTGATGGCGTCCACCAGCGCATCCGTCAGGTCGCCGTCCTCGTCGCGGAACCACAGCACCACGGCGTCGGCCACGTCGTCGTAGTCCTCGTCCATCAGCTCGCTGCCGATGATTTCTTCGATGGACTCGCGGAGCTCCTGGTCGACGTCGTCGTCGTAGCCGATCTCCTGGACCACCTGCTCGGGCTGGAACCCCAGCCTTGCGGCAGGGCTCGTCCGCTCCTCCGCGTGGTCCGCGGTCGCGCTCACGGGTTGCCTCCTGATCATGTCTTGGTGAATAACTCGGCCACGCGCGTGCGCGCAGCATTGGCCGTAGTCCACACGGGCGGGACGGATCGCGCAAGTACCCGGCCGTTCAGATCGCCGAAACGGTGACGTTCCGGGCCGTGTCGCCGCAACATTCCCGACCTTCAGTGGCCTACATCACACCCATCTGTCCGCTTTACGCGTACACGAATCACTGTCGTCACGGTTACCCCTCGGTAGAGATGACGTACGGCTCTCCGAGGTACACGATGGGGACGGTGCAGGCGCAGACACGTACCGCGACGAAGTGAAAAAGCGGCCCTTCTGACAGGTAAGGAACAGCGTGGCTTCCGGATCCGATCGCAATCCGATCATCATTGGCGGCCTTCCGAGTCAGGTTCCTGACTTCGATCCCGAAGAGACCAAGGAGTGGCTCGACTCCCTGGACGCCGCCGTCGACGAGCGCGGCCGGGAGCGGGCCCGCTATCTCATGCTCCGCCTGATCGAGCGGGCGCGCGAGAAGCGCGTGGCCGTGCCCGAGATGCGCAGCACGGACTACGTCAACACCATCCCCACCAAGAGCGAGCCGTTCTTCCCGGGCAACGAGGAGATCGAGCGCCGGATCCTGAACGCGACGCGCTGGAACGCGGCCGTGATGGTCTCGCGCGCCCAGCGCCCCGGCATCGGCGTCGGCGGCCACATCGCCACCTTCGCCTCCTCCGCCTCGCTGTACGACGTGGGCTTCAACCACTTCTTCCGGGGCAAGGACCGGGGCGACGGCGGCGACCAGGTCTTCTTCCAGGGCCACGCCTCCCCCGGCATCTACGCCCGCGCGTACCTGCTCGACCGGCTCACCGAGAACCAGCTGGACGGCTTCCGCCAGGAGAAGTCCAAGTACCCCGACGGACTGTCCAGTTACCCGCATCCGCGCTCGATGCCGGACTTCTGGGAGTTCCCCACCGTGTCGATGGGACTCGGCCCCCTCGGCGCGATCTACCAGGCCCGGATGAACCGCTACATGGAGGCGCGCGGCATCGCGGACACCTCCGGCTCGCACGTGTGGGCGTTCCTCGGCGACGGCGAGATGGACGAGCCGGAGTCGCTCGGCCAGCTGTCCATCGCCGCGCGCGAGGGCCTGGACAACCTGACCTTCGTCGTGAACTGCAACCTGCAGCGGCTCGACGGCCCGGTGCGCGGCAACGGCAAGATCATCCAGGAGCTGGAGTCGCAGTTCCGCGGCGCCGGCTGGAACGTGATCAAGCTGGTGTGGGACCGCAGCTGGGACCCGCTGCTCGCCCAGGACCGCGACGGCGTGCTGGTCAACAAGATGAACACCACGCCGGACGGCCAGTTCCAGACGTACGCCACCGAGTCCGGGGCGTACATCCGCGACCACTTCTTCGGTGACGACCACCGGCTGCGCGCGATGGTCGAGAACATGACCGACGACCAGATCCTGCACCTGGGCCGCGGCGGTCACGACCACCGGAAGATCTTCGCGGCGATGTCGGCGGCCAAGGCGCACAAGGGCCAGCCGACGGTGATCCTCGCCAAGACGATCAAGGGCTGGACGCTGGGCCCCAACTTCGAGGGCCGCAACGCCACGCACCAGATGAAGAAGCTGACGGTCGACGACCTCAAGCACTTCCGCGACCGGCTGCACCTGCCGATCTCCGACAAGGAGCTGGAGTCCGGCGCTCCGCCGTACTACCACCCGGGCCGGAACTCGGAGGAGATCCAGTACATGCACGACCGGCGCAAGTCGTGCGACGGGTACGTCCCGACGCGCGTGGTGCGCTCCAAGCCGCTGGTGCTGCCGGGCGACAAGACGTACGCGAGCGTGAAGAAGGGTTCGGGTCAGCAGTCGATCGCGACGACGATGGCGTTCGTACGGCTGCTCAAGGACCTCATGCGGGACAAGGAGATCGGCAAGCGGTTCGTGCTGATCGCGCCGGACGAGTACCGCACGTTCGGCATGGACTCGTTCTTCCCGAGCGCGAAGATCTACAACCCGCTGGGCCAGCAGTACGAGTCGGTCGACCGCGATCTGCTGCTCGCGTACAAGGAGTCGCCGACGGGCCAGATGCTGCACGACGGCATCTCCGAGGCGGGCTGCACGGCCTCGCTGATCGCGGCGGGTTCGGCCTACGCCACGCACGGCGAGCCGCTCATCCCGGTGTACGTCTTCTACTCGATGTTCGGCTTCCAGCGCACCGGCGACCAGTTCTGGCAGATGGCCGACCAGTTGTCCCGCGGCTTCGTCCTGGGCGCGACCGCCGGCCGTACGACCCTGACCGGCGAGGGCCTCCAACACGCGGACGGCCACTCGCAGTTGCTCGCCTCGACCAACCCGGCGTGTGTGGCGTACGACCCGGCGTACGCGTACGAGATCGCGCACATCGTGCAGGACGGCCTGCGCCGGATGTACGGCGGGGACGCCGAACACCCGCACGGCGAGGACGTCTTCTACTACCTCACCGTCTACAACGAGCCGATCCAGCACCCGGCCGAGCCGGCGAACGTGGACGTCGAGGGCATCCTCAAGGGCATCCACCGGATCGGCGAGGGCACGAACGGCTCGATCCCGGCGCAGATCATGGCGTCCGGTGTCGCGGTGCCGTGGGCCCTGGAGGCGCAGAAGATCCTCGCCGACGAGTGGAATGTCAAGGCCGACGTCTGGTCGGCGACCTCCTGGAACGAACTGCGCCGCGAGGCCGTGGCCGTGGAGGAGCACAACCTGCTGCACCCGGAGGAGGAGCAGCGGGTGCCGTACGTGACGCAGAAACTCAGCGGGTCCGAGGGGCCGTTCGTGGCCGTGTCCGACTGGATGCGCTCGGTTCCGGACCAGATCGCCCGCTGGGTGCCCGGGACGTACCAGTCCCTCGGCGCGGACGGCTTCGGCTTCGCCGACACCCGGGGCGCGGCCCGGCGCTTCTTCCACATCGACGCGCAGTCGATCGTGGTGGCGGTGCTGACCGAGCTGGCCCGGGAGGGCAAGGTCGACCGTTCGGTGCTGAAGCAGGCCATCGACCGCTACCAGTTGCTGGATGTGACGGCGGCGTCCCCGGGGGCGGCGGGCGGCGACGCGTAGGCGCTGGGGGAACGTCCGGGCGCCGGGTGACGCGGGGCGGGGGCATTGACGCCCGGGCGTTCAGGCCCAAACGGGGGTCCGGGGCGACAACCCCGGACCCCCGCACGTGAATACGGCTGAGCCGCCGGACGGCGACCCGCTGCTCCCCTCCAGCAGCGCGCCGCGTCCCGGTCTCCTCCCATGCCCTGCGGAGGACTTCACCCACTGTCACCTGAGCTGCGGGCCGGGGGCGAGGGATCTTCGGCCTTGTCACCCTGATGAGGGAATCGAGCCGAAGTCCCGTCCAGCGGGCGCCGGTTGGCGCGTACACCGTCGCACGACGGTCAGATGTGCCCCGCACCCGGCGCGGCGTCCCCCGCGTTCTCGCCCCGCTTCGTCAGCAGCGCCACCAGGACGGCGACGGCCGCCACCCCCGCCGCGACGAGCGACGCGAGGCTCATGCCGGAGACGAACGTGTCGTGCGCGACGGACGTGATCTTCGCGGCGATGGGCGCGGGGATGCCCTTGGCCACCGGCGCGACACCCATCTGCACCGCCTCGGACGCCTGGTCCAGCTGGGCCGGGCCGAGCTTCGGCAGCCCGGCGGCGGCCCAGTTGCCCGGCAGGTCGCCGTCGACCTTGGAGGCCATCACGGCACCGAGCACCGCCGTACCGAGGCTGCCGCCGATCTGCATCGCGGCCTGCTGCAGGCCGCCGGCCACACCGGAGAGCTCCAGCCGGGCGTTGCCGACGATGACCTCCGTGGCGCCGACCATGACGGGCGCGAGGCCGAGACCCAGCAGGGCGAACCAGAGCGACATCACACCGCTGCCGGTGTCCGCCTTGAGCGTGGACATGCCGTACATGGCGGCCGCGGTGGCGATCATGCCGCCGGCGAGCGGGATCCGCGGGCCCAGCTTGGTGATGAGCACGCCCGCCAGCGGGGAGCCGACGATCATCATGCCGGTGAGCGGGAGCAGATGCAGACCGGCGTCGACGGGGCTCATGCCGTGCACGTTCTGCAGGTAGAAGGTGACGAAGAACAGGCCGCCCATGAACGCGATGGCCATCAGGACCATCAGGACCACACCCGCCGACAGGGGCACCGAGCGGAACAGGGCGAGCGGGATCAGCGGCTCCCCGACCTTCGTCTCCCAGAAGGCGAAGAGCGCGAAGCCCAGCACCGACGCGGCGATGAACCCCAGCGTGCGGCCGTCGCCCCAGCCCCAGACGGGTGCCTTGATGAGCGCCCAGACGAGGCAGAACATCGCGCCGGAGAGCAGGGCTATGCCGAGCAGGTCGAAGGAGCGCGGGGCGTTCTCGGCGCGGTGGTCCTTGAGGATCAGCAGGCCCAGGACCAGGGCGAGGAGGCCGACCGGCACGTTGATGAAGAACACCGACTGCCAGTTGACGTGCTGGACCAGCAGGCCGCCGAGGATCGGGCCGCCCGCGGTGGAGGCACCGATGACCATGCCCCAGATGCCGATCGCCATGTTGAGCTTCTCGGCCGGGAAGGTGGCCCGCAGCAGGCCGAGCGCGGCCGGCATCAGCAGCGCGCCGAACAGGCCCTGGAAGACGCGGGCGGTGACGACCATCGCGATGCTGTGGGACAGGCCGATGGCGCCGGAGGCGGCGGCGAAGCCGGTCACGCCGACGAGGAAGGTCTGCCGGTGGCCGAAGCGGTCACCGAGCTTGCCCGCGGTGATCAGGGAGACCGCGAGCGCGAGGAAGTAGGCGTTGGTGATCCACTGCAGCTGGGCCCAGCTGGCATGCAGGTCCTTGCCGATGGCCGGGTTGGCGATGGCCACGATGGTGCCGTCGAGGGCCACCATCATGACGCCCACGGCGACGGTGATGAGGGTGAGCCAGGGATGGCCCCGCAGGCCCGCGGCCGGGGCGGGGGCCGACGGAGCGGACGGCGCGCCGTCCGCCGCCTCCCCCGGCCCCGTCGTGTCGATGGTGGTCTGACCAGTCATGCCTTCGAGGTTAATGACAGCCACTGACACTTGCCAATCGTATTCATCAGTCGGCGCCTGTCACTCCGCTCACCTATAGCCTGAACTGGGAGAACAGTTCTGAGGAGAGGCCCCATGGACACAGCTACGGCCGGCACCGCGCCGACGGACCCGCGGCCGGGGCTGCGCGAGCGCAAGAAGCAGCGCACCCGGGA
This sequence comes from Streptomyces sp. NPDC046805, assembly GCF_040645355.1. NCBI lineage: Bacteria > Bacillati > Actinomycetota > Actinomycetes > Kitasatosporales > Streptomycetaceae > Streptomyces > Streptomyces sp. NPDC046805. Next base: position 43,925 of record NZ_JBEYYC010000028.1, read on the forward strand.
CGCGCTGCTGCGCGCCGCGCTGGAGCTGTTCACCACCCAGGGATACGAGCGCACGACGGTGGACGAGATCGCCGAGGCCGTCGACGTCTCGCAGCGCACCTTCTTCCGCTACTTCGCCAGCAAGGAGGACGTGGCCTTCTTCGTGCCCCGGCTCGCCGAGGCGCACTACGTCGAGGCCGTGCACGCCCGCCCGCCCCACGAGGCCCCGCTGGAGGCGCTGCGCCGCGCGGTGCTGGAGAGCTGGGACACCATCGGCGAGTCGATCGAGCAGCTCGTCCCGGTCGAGCTCCACATGCGCGCCTACCGCATGATCGAGGCCTCGCCCGCGCTGCTCGCCGCCCACCTGCGGCGCTCGGCGGAGCTGGAGGAGGACATCGCCCGGATCATCGCCGAGCGCGAGGGACTCGACATCGACACCGACCCGCGGCCGCGACTCGTGGTGGCCGTCTTCGGCGCGGTGATCCGCGTGACCGAGCGCATGTGGTCCGTGGGGGACGACTTCAGCATCGCCGCGATCCGTGAACTCACCACGTCGTACCTGGATCAGGTGGGGCCCGAGCTCACCGGGACATGGCGCGCGGACCGCGAGCGCTGAGGGCACGCGCCGCGACGACTGAGGTCATCGTCACGTCCGCTGAAACGTGATACCTGTCACCTGGGTTACCGCGAGACCCTCCCGTTCTCCTAGTGTGTCCTCCCAGTGACTTCCATCGGCACCTCCCCGTACCTGAACGTCTGGCGCGCCCTGCTGGCACTGGCCGTCGTGTTCGTGATGCTCGCGACCACCGGCTGGACCGCCCTGCACACCCACAGGGAATCCACGGCCCTCCAGGCGTCGTTCGACGCGTGGGAGCAGGACAGCCTCCACGGTCACCCGCTGCCGGACCCGCACGAGGCCCCCGCCCGGCTCAGCGCCTTCTTCGACTCGCTCAGCCCGCAGGACCGCTCCGACCTCGCCCACCGCCACCCCCTCGTGGTCGGCAACATGAACGGCGCCCCCGCCCAGCTGCGCTACCGCGCCAACCGCATCGCCCTGGACGAGGCGCGCGAGGTCGAGAAGAAGCGCATGCACGACAACCGCCTCAGCCCGGACGGGCAGCAGGAGGCGTCCGCGCGCATGCACCGCTTCGAGGAGCTGATGGCCCGCGGGCGGCACATCCTCGCCTTCGACCCCGGGGGCTCGGGCCGGGTCGCCGAGGTGTTCGGGAGCCTGACCAAGGCCGAGCGGATCTCCGTCGTCGTCCCCGGCGTCGACACCGACCTGCTCACCTTCGAGAAGTCGAACCGCCCGTACACGGCCCCGGTCGGCATGGCCAAGGCCCTCTACGCGGCCGAGCACGCCAAGGACCCCTCGACCCGTACGGCCGTGATCGCCTGGGCCGACTACACGGCACCCGCCGGCCTGGGCGTGGACGCGGCCACCGCGATGCGCGCGGACGACGGCGCCGTACGTCTGAACGCCCTGCTGCGGGCGCTGCCCGGGGGCGCGCCGGTCTCGATGTTCTGCCACAGCTACGGCTCCGTGGTCTGCGGGGTCGCCGCGCCCGGCATGCCGCGCCGGGTGACCGACCTGGCGGTGGCCGCGAGCCCCGGCATGCGGGTCGCCTCCGCCGCTCACCTGCACACCTCCGCCCGGGTGTGGGCGATGCGGGACCCCACCGACTGGATCCAGGACGTGCCGTACCTGGAGGTCGGCGGTCTGGGCCACGGGCAGGACCCGGTGTCCGCCGCGTTCGGCGCACGGGTGCTGTCGGCGCGGGACGCCAAGGGACACGCCGGCTATTTCGAACCCGGCACGGACAGCCTGAGCAACCTCGCCGACATCGGGGTTGGCGCATACCGATCGCTGCGGTGCGCGCACGACGGCGACGCGTGCCGGGAGCATGTGCCCGGCGTGACAGTCGGACGCGCGTAGAAACGCCGAAACTGCGGTGTGCGCGGGGAGGGGACGAAGCCGCCCGTGCCGCCTACGATGAGCCGCATGGGTGACGTACTGGCCGGATTTCATGCCGCCTGGGAGTTCGAGTCCGACTCCGTGCTCATCCGTTACGAACGGGGGATTCGAACACCCAGGCTCTTCCAGGCACTCGGAGAACGGCGCGTCCCACTGTCGGCCCTCTCGGGCGTGACCCTCACCCCCGGCAGGCGCGGCACGGTCGTCCTGCGGGCGGAGCCGCGCCCCGGCGCCGATCCGCTGATGGACGCCGCGGCCGGGCAGCTGAAGGAGGGCTGCGACCCGTACCGTCTCGTCCTGCCCGCCGAGCGCGAGACCCTCGCCGAGTACTACGCCGACGAGCTGCGCCCGCTGCTGACCGAGTCCGCCCCGGCCGACCACCACCTGGTGTCCGCGCCCGAGCCGCCCCGGCACTTCAAGGCGTACGACGGCAAGGCGTCCTTCGACGGGACGTCCGTGCGCTTCCGGTGGTCGTGGACGGGTGCGTCCTCGGCGAAGTGGAAGGCGGGCGACCAGACCTTCTTGGTCGCGGACCTGAGCGGGATCGAGTGGCGCTCCCCGGAGGCCTTCGAGGGGCATCTACGACTCCTGCCGCGCGACCAGGTCGGCGAGCTGCCCGCCCAGCCCGACCAGGATCCCGCGACGGTCGTCTTCGGCCTGGGCTACGGCCCCGTCCACGAGTCGCTCCCGTTCGCGGCGGCCGTCCTGGCGGCGGTCCGGGCGCGGGGACCCATGGCCACCGTACCGGCCGCCGCACCCGCGCGCCGCGATCCGGCGGACATCGCCGAGCGCATCCGGCACCTCGGGGAGCTGCACCGGGCGGGCCTGGTGACGGACGAGGAGTTCTCGCTGAAGAAGGCCGAACTGCTCGCCGAGCTGTGACCGCCGGCGGTCCGCTCCTCCTACCGGCGGCCCGCGTCCGCGTAGAAGCCGATCTTCCGGTCGAGCACGGCGAGCGTGTCCCGGAGTTCGGCGATGCGCGTGAGCACGTCGCGGCGGGTGGACTCGAGCAGCTCGTGCCGCTCGGTGTAGGTGTGCTCCCCCTCGCGCACCAGCTGCGCGTACCGCACCATGTCCGCCACCGGCATGCCGGTCAGCCGCAGCTTGGTCACCAGGTCCAGCCAGTCCAGGTCGCGATTGCTGTAGCGGCGCTGGCCGGTGTGCGAGCGGTCGACGTGGGGCATCAGGCCGATCCGCTCGTACCAGCGCAGGGTGTGGGCGGTCAGGCCGGTGACGGCGGCGACCTCGCTGATCGTGTAGCCGTCCCGTCCGTCGGGGCGCGGGTGGGCGAGGGGCGGGGCGGAGCAGATGCCGGCGGGAGCGGGAGCTTCCTCACGGGCCGCGTGCGTCGTCTGCATCACCGTCATGGGCTCCACGCTATGGCCTTCGAGTGCACTCCAGGCAAGCGGATCCGGGAGAGAAATCCACGGGACGGGCAGGGTGTGCGGCCGCTAGCGTACGCGCCATGAATCCTGTACGCCGTGCCGGGACCGAGGACGCCGGGGAAGTGCTGCGCCTGCGCCAGGTCATGATCGACTCGGTCTTCGCGGCGGACGGTGCCACCGAGTGGCACGCGCTGTCCCTGCCGACGCTGCGGGCACGGCTCGCCGGGCCCGGCGGAGACTTCGCCGCGTTCGTCGTGGACCACCCCGAGCGGCCGGGGGTGCTGGCCGCGCTGGCGGTCGGGACGGTCGAGTACCGGATCGGACGGGCGGACAATCCGCACGGCCGCGTCGGACACGTCTTCAGCGTCGCCACCGACCCGGACGCGCGGCGCCGCGGCTACGCGCGGGCGTGCATGGAGGCGCTGCTCGACTGGTTCCGCGAGCAGGGCACCCCCCACGTCGACCTCAACGCCTCCGCCGAGGCCGAACCGCTGTACGCGTCGCTCGGTTTCGTACGCAAGCCGGACCCCTCGATGCGGCTCGCGCTGTGAGCCGCCTAGGCTCGGCCGCATGTCGTCGTTGAAGAGCCTGGCGCTGATCGAGAACTGGCCCGTGCCCACCGCCGCCGCGGGTGTCGTACGAGCCGACGGTACGGTCCTGGGGACCCACGGCCCGTCCGGGCGGCGCTTCCCGCTGGCCTCGGTCACCAAGCCGCTCGCGGCGTACGCGGCGCTCGTCGCGTACGAGGAGGGGGCCATCGAGCTGGACGAGCCGGCCGGGCCGCCCGGTTCGACGGTCCGCCATCTGCTCGCCCACACCTCCGGCCTGGCCTTCGACGAGCACCGCACGACCGGGGCGCCCGGGGAGCGGCGGCTGTACTCCAACGCCGGGTTCGAGCAACTCGGGGACCACATCACCAAGGCCACGGACATCCCCTTCGCCGAGTACCTGCGGCAGGCGGTGCTGGAGCCGCTGGGCATGACGTCGACCACGCTCGACGGCTCCCCCGCGAAGGACGGCGTCTCGAACGTCGACGACCTGCTGCGGTTCGCCGCCGAGGTCCAGGCGCCGCGGCTGCTCGACCCGCGCACGGTCGCGGAGGCGATGACGGTGCAGTACCCGGGGACGAAGGGCGTCCTGCCGGGTTACGGCCACCAAAGCCCCAACGACTGGGGTCTGGGCTTCGAGATCCGGAATTCCAAGTCGCCCCACTGGACGGGCAGTTCGTCCTCCCCGCGCACCTTCGGTCACTTCGGGCAGTCCGGTACGTTCCTGTGGATCGACCCCGCTGCGGGGGTGGCGGCGGTCGCCCTGGCGGACCGGGCGTTCGGGCCCTGGGCCGTCGAGGCGTGGCCGGTGTTCACGGACGCGGTGCTCGGGGAGCTTCGGAGCTGACGTAGGGCGGTGGCTAGGCGGACATCTCCCACAGGAGCAGCTCCGCCTCCGTCACCCCCACCACCGCCAGGTCCTTCTCCCCCGCGAGCCGTACCGAGTCCCCCGGCCCCAGGGTCTCGGCGCCGAGCCGCACGTCCCCGCGCACCACGTGGACGTACACGTACGCCGCCTCCGGTACGGCCGTGCGCTCGCCCGGGACGAGGCGCCGTACATGGAGCATGGCGCCGGCCTCGGGGACGGCGTACGGGGTGGAGTCGGCGATGCCGCGCACGATCTCGTAGGCGGGGTCGCCGCCGGGCCGGAGCGGGACCAGCCACATCTGCACGAAGACGAGCGGGGCGTCGCCGTCGTTGCGCTCGACGTGGCGGACACCGCCCGCCGCGCTCAGCCGCTGGACGTCGCCGGGGCGCACCCGCGTCTCGTGTCCCGTCGAGTCGCGGTGCGTCAGCTCGCCCTCGGCCACCCACGTCACGATCTCGGTGTGGCTGTGCGGGTGCTCGCCGAAGCCGGCGCCGGGGCCGAGGCGTTCCTCGTTGCAGGCGATGACCGCGCCGAAGCGGAGGTTGCCGGGGTCGTAGTGCGGCCCGAAGGAGAAGGCGTGGCGGGAGTCGATCCCGGCCTCGGGGTCTCCTCCTGGGTAGCGCTCGGTGGCGCGCCGGACGTCCATCACGGGCACCACCGTAGACCGCGGTCACGGGCCGACGGGACGCACTCCGTCCTGATAGGCCCGACCGATGGCATGTACGGACGTCCGGATAAATCGGACCCAGCGGCGCGCACACCCGTCCGGATAAGGCAGTCTTGTCCCCGTGCCCGAACCCGAAACCCACAGGACAGAACACGCAGCGCCCGAAGTCCCCGCGCACTCCGCGACGCTGAAGCGGCTGGAGAAGTCGTCCGGCAGCCTCGCCGCGCAAGCCATCGCGCGCATGGACGAGACCCTGCCGTGGTACCGGGCCATGCCCCCGGAGAACCGTTCCTGGATCGGGCTCGTGGCCCAGGCGGGCATCGCCGCCTTCACCGAGTGGTTCCGGCACCCGGAGGCCCCGCAGGCCATCTCGACCGACGTGTTCGGGACGGCGCCGCGCGAGCTGACCCGGGCCATCACCCTGCGGCAGACCGTGGAGATGGTGCGCACCACCATCGAGGTCATGGAGTCGGCCATCGACGAGGTGGCCGCGCCCGGCGACGAGCGCGTGCTGCGTGAGGCGCTCCTCGTCTACGCTCGGGAGATCGCCTTCGCCACCGCCCAGGTGTACGCCCAGGCCGCCGAGGCACGCGGTGCCTGGGACGCGCGGCTGGAGTCCCTGGTCGTCAACGCCGTACTGAGCGGCGAGGTGGACGAAGGCGCCGTGAGCCGGGCCGCCGCGCTCGGCTGGAACTCTCCGGACCGCGTCTGCGTGATCCTCGGCACCGCACCCGACGGCGACTCCGAGCTGACGGTGGAGGCCATCCGGCGGGCCGCACGGCACGCCAAGCTCCAGGTGCTCACGGGGGTGCTCGGTGACCGGCTCGTGGTCATCGCGGGCGGCAGCGACCAGCCGCTGGCCGTCGCCAGGTCGCTGATCGGGCCGTTCGCCGCCGGGCCCGTCGTCGCGGGTCCGATCGTCCCCGATCTGCTGGCCGCCACCCGCTCCGCGCAGGCCGCCGCGGCGGGACTCAAGGCGTGTTCCGCCTGGCAGGACGCACCGCGTCCGGTGCTGGCCGACGATCTGCTTCCGGAGCGCGCGATCGCGGGCGATCCGAGTGCGCGCGAGCAGTTGGTGGAGGAGATCTACAGACCGCTCGAGGAGGCGGGGTCGGCCCTTCTGGAGACGCTCGCGGTCTATCTGGAGCAGGCGAGCAGCCTGGAGGGGGCGGCCCGGATGCTCTTCGTTCACCCGAACACCGTGCGCTACCGGCTCCGACGTGTGACAGACGTCACCGGCTGGTCACCATCCGATGTACGATCCGCGTTCACGTTGCGGATCGCGCTGATCCTGGGGCGTCTGGCCGATGGAGATCCACAACTCTAGGCTTTTGTCGGGGGCCCACAAAACCCCCTCGTGTTCTTCGTCCCTGTCCCCACGGGCGGCCGTGGCCGTCCCCAAGAGAGAGTGTGAGAGTGCTCGTACTCGTCGCTCCCGGCCAGGGCGCTCAGACGCCCGGCTTCCTGACCCCCTGGCTCGACCTCCCCGGTGCCACCGACCGCGTCGCCGCCTGGTCGGACGCCATCGGACTGGACCTCATCCACTACGGCACCCAGGCCGACGCCGACGCCATCCGTGACACCGCGGTGGCCCAGCCGCTGCTCGTCGCCGCTGGGCTGCTGTCCGCCGCGGCACTCGGTGACATCCAGCCGGGTGCGGTCGCCGGACACAGCGTCGGTGAGATCACCGCCGCCGCGTTCGCCGGCGTGCTCGACGACACCGCCGCACTGTCCCTCGTCCGCAAGCGCGGCCTGGCCATGGCCGATGCCGCCGCGATCACCGAGACCGGCATGTCGGCGCTGCTCGGCGGCGACCCCGAGGTGTCCGTCGCGCACCTGGAGAAGCTGGGCCTGACCCCGGCGAACATCAACGGTGCGGGCCAGATCGTCGCCGCGGGCACGCTGGAGCAGCTCGCCGCGCTGAACGAGGACAAGCCCGAGGGCGTCCGCAAGGTCGTCCCGCTGAAGGTCGCCGGCGCCTTCCACACCCACCACATGGCCCCCGCGGTCGAGACGCTGGCCCAGGCCGCGGCGAGCCTCGCGCCCGCGGACCCGAAGGTCCCCTACGTCTCCAACAAGGACGGCCGGGCCGTGGCCTCCGGCACCGAGGTGCTCGAGCGCCTGGTCGGCCAGGTCGCCAACCCGGTCCGCTGGGACCTGTGCATGGAGACCTTCAAGGAGCTCGGTGCCACCGCGCTGATCGAGGTGTGCCCCGGCGGCACCCTGACCGGCCTGGCCAAGCGCGCGCTGCCCGGCGTGAAGACGCTGGCCCTGAAGACCCCCGACGACCTCGAAGCGGCCCGCGAGCTCGTCTCCGAGCACGCCCACGCCTGACGCCTAAGGAGCCGTACCGGACATGTCGAAGATCAAGCCCAGCAAGGGCGCCCCGTACGCGCGCATCCTCGGTGTCGGCGGTTACCGCCCGACCCGGGTGGTGCCCAACGAGGTGATCCTCGAGAAGATCGACTCGTCCGACGAGTGGATCCGGTCACGGTCCGGCATCGAGACCCGGCACTGGGCTGGCCCCGAGGAGACCGTCGCCGCGATGTCGATCGAGGCGTCCGGCAAGGCGATCGCCGACGCGGGCATCGCCCCCGAGCAGATCGGCGCCGTGGTCGTCTCGACCGTCTCGCACTTCAGCCAGACCCCGGCCATCGCGACCGAGATCGCCGACAAGCTGGGCACGGACAAGGCCCCCGCCTTCGACATCTCGGCCGGCTGCGCGGGCTTCGGCTACGGCCTCACCCTCGCCAAGGGCATGGTGGTGGAAGGTTCCGCCGAGTACGTGCTCGTCATCGGCGTGGAGCGGCTGTCCGACCTGACCGACCTGGAGGACCGGGCCACGGCCTTCCTCTTCGGCGACGGCGCGGGCGCGGTCGTGGTCGGCCCCTCGCAGGAGCCGCACATCGGCCCGACCGTCTGGGGCTCCGAGGGCGACAAGGCCGGGACCATCAAGCAGACCGTGTCGTGGGACCGCTTCCACATCGGGGATGTCTCCGAGCTCCCCCTGGACAGCGAGGGCAACATCAAGTTCCCCGCGATCACCCAGGAAGGCCAGGCGGTGTTCCGCTGGGCCGTGTTCGAGATGGCGAAGGTCGCTCAGCAGGCGCTGGACGCGGCCGGAATCTCCCCGGACGACCTGGACGTCTTCATTCCGCACCAGGCCAACGTGCGGATCATCGACTCGATGGTGAAGACTCTCAAGCTGCCGGAGCACGTCACGGTCGCCCGTGACATCCGCACCACCGGCAACACCTCGGCCGCCTCGATCCCGCTCGCTATGGAGCGGCTCCTGGCGACCGGCGAGGCGAAGAGCGGCGACACCGCGCTCGTCATCGGATTCGGGGCGGGTCTGGTCTACGCCGCCACGGTCGTTACCCTCCCCTAGGCACTCCGTGCCGGATCATGCGATTCGGCACGGAAGCCGCACCACCTGCCGCCGCCGCGGCAGGCGACACACCGGAAATCTACGAAGGAGCGCCTGACATGGCCGCCACCCAGGAAGAGATCGTCGCGGGTCTCGCCGACATCGTCAACGAGATCGCCGGCATCCCGGTTGAGGACGTCCAGCTGGACAAGTCCTTCACCGACGACCTGGACGTCGACTCGCTGTCCATGGTCGAGGTCGTCGTCGCCGCCGAGGAGCGCTTCGACGTCAAGATCCCGGACGAGGACGTCAAGAACCTCAAGACCGTCGGCGACGCGACCGACTACATCCTCAAGCACCAGGCCTGAGCCAGCTCTTAGGCCCGAGGCTGCACAGCCCCGCCACCCGGCGGTGGCGCCGCTGAATCCCGCATCCGTTGGAGAAAGAATTCCCGTGAGCCCGACCAATCGCACCGTGGTCGTCACCGGTATCGGCGCAACCACACCGCTGGGTGGCGACGCAGCTTCCACCTGGGAGGGTCTGATCGCCGGCAAGTCCGGCGTCCGCCCTCTCGAGAAGGACTGGGCCGCCGACCAGGCGGTCCGTATCGCGGCGCAGATCGCCGTGGAGCCGACCGAGGTCATCCCCCGGCCGCAGGCCCGCCGCCTGGACCGCTCGGCGCAGTTCGCGCTGATCGCCGCCCAGGAGGCCTGGGCGGATGCCGGCTTCACCGCCAAGGCCGGCGAGGACGGCAGCATCGACCCCGACCGGCTGGGCGCGGTCATCGCCTCCGGCATCGGCGGCGTGACGACCCTGCTCGACCAGTACGACGTGCTGAAGGAGAAGGGCGTACGCCGCGTCTCCCCGCACACGGTGCCGATGCTGATGCCGAACGGTCCGTCCGCCAACGTGGGCCTCGCCGTGAACGCCCGCGCCGGTGTGCACACCCCGGTCTCCGCCTGCGCCTCCGGCGCCGAGGCCATCGGCTACGCCATCGAGATGATCCGCACGGGCCGCGCCGACGTCGTCGTCGCCGGCGGCACCGAGGCGGCCATCCACCCGCTTCCCATCGCCGCGTTCGGCAACATGATGGCGATGTCCAAGAACAACGACGACCCGCAGGGTGCCTCGCGCCCCTACGACGTTGCCCGTGACGGCTTCGTCCTCGGCGAGGGCGCCGGCGTCCTGATCCTGGAGTCCGCCGAGCACGCCGCCAAGCGCGGCGCCCGCGTCTACGCGGAGGCGGTCGGCCAGGGCATCTCGGCCGACTCCCACGACATCGTGCAGCCGGAGCCCGAGGGCCGCGGCATCTCGCAGGCCCTGCAGAACCTGCTCGACAACACCGGTCTGAACCCGGCCGAGATCGTGCACGTCAACGCGCACGCCACCTCGACGCCGGCCGGTGACGTGGCCGAGCTCAAGGCGCTGCGCAAGGTCTTCGGCGACGACGCCGACCACTTCGCGGTCTCCGGCACCAAGTCGATGACCGGTCACCTGCTCGGTGGCGCCGGCGGTGTCGAGTCGGTCGCGACCGTGCTCGCCCTGTACCACCGGATCGCTCCGCCGACCATCAACGTCGAGAACCTCGACCCCGAGGCCGAGGCCACCGCCGACATCGTCCGCGGCGAGGCGCGCAAGCTGCCCGTCGAGGGCCGTATCGCCGCGCTGAACGACTCGTTCGGCTTCGGCGGCCACAACGTGGTGCTGGCGTTCCGTACGATCTGAGCGACCTTCGCACGGCAGTGAAGGGCCCCCACCGGCCGGTGGGGGCCCTTCCTCATGTCCGGTTGACGAAGTGTCACACCACCTGGTGCAGCCAGCGCACCGGTGCGCCCTCTCCCGCGTAGCGGAACGGCTCGAGCTCGTCGTCCCAGGGCTTGCCCAGGAGTCTGGACAGCTCGGCCTCCAGGTCCGTCTCCCCGCGCTGGCTGCGCTGCAGGGCCGCGCGGAGGCGGTCCTCGGGGATGAGGATGTCGCCGTGGATGCCGGTGACGGCGTGGAAGATGCCGAGCTCGGGGGTGCAGCTGTAGCGCTCGCCCTCGGCGGTGGGGCAGGGCTCGGCGGTGACCTCGAAGCGGAGCAGATGCCAGCCGCGCAGGGCCGAGGCGAGCTTGGATGCGGTGCCGGCCTCACCCTGCCAGGAGAACTCCGAGCGCCAGGTGCCGGGGGCCGCGGGCTGCCGGATCCAGTCGAGGCTCACCCGCGCGCCGAGCACCCCGGCCACGGCCCACTCGACGTGCGGGCACAGCGCGCGCGGCGCGGAGTGCACGTACAGAACTCCACGTGTCGTCACCTGGACCTCCGGGCAGAGCGGGACATCTTGCGGTCTGGCCGGCGGCCGTGTGGTACGACGGCCGCGCTGATGGCGAGGCTACCGTGCGGCGACGCGAGGAGTGTGACGTACGGTCGGTCCCGCTGCGAGGAAACGCCGCCATTCACCCGGGGGGACGCTTGTGCGGGTGTGCGTCGACGCATCCGGTCCTCCGGGAACCCTGACGCGTTGTTATGGGTGTGAAGACCATGACGGCCTGACGGTACGACAAGGGGATGAACCAGGGCATGCGAAACCGACGCCGGCGTTCACGGACCGTGCTCACCGTCCTGCTGGCGGCCGCCCTGGGCCTCACCGGATGCGACTCCTCCACGCCGAAGGGCAGCAGGCCGCAGGCCTCGCACGCCCCCCAGACGTGGGACCGCAGCCCCTCCTCCGTCGCGGCCGTCGGCGACTCCATCACCCGCGGCTTCGACGCGTGCACGGTGCTGTCGGACTGCCCCGAGGTCTCCTGGGCGACCGGCACCAGCAGCCGGGTCAACAGTCTGGCGGTACGGCTGCTGGGGCGGGCGAAGGCGGCCGAGTTCAGCTGGAACTACGCGGTGACCGGGGCCCGGATGGCCGACCTGACCGACCAGATGGCCCAGGCGGTCACGCGCAGGCCCCAGTTGGTGACGGTGATGGCGGGCGCGAACGACGCCTGCCGGGCCACGCCCTCGGCGATGACCTCGGTGCACGCCTTCCGCGCCCAGTTCAAGGAGGCGCTGCGGACGCTGCGCGACGCCCTGCCGAAGACACAGGTGTACGTGGCGAGCGTGCCGAACCTGAAGCGGCTGTGGTCGCAGGGCCGTACCAGCCCGCTGGGCAGACAGGTGTGGAAGCTCGGCATCTGCCCCTCGATGCTGGGGGACTCCGACGCCCTGGACGCGGCGGCCACGCTGCGCCGGGACGAGGTGGAGAAGCGGGTGCGGGCCTACAACCGGGTGCTCGAGAAGGTGTGCGCGAAGGACCGGCGGTGCCGCTTCGACGGGGGCGCCGTCTTCGATTACGAGTTCGGCGCCGGTCAGTTGAGCCAGTGGGACTGGTTCCACCCGAGCCGTGACGGCCAGGCACACCTCGCGGCGATCGCCTATCGGACCGTCACCGCCAAGGAGCCCACGAAGGAGCTCGCGAAGGACCCCGGGGCGTAGCCGACGGTCCGCCCCGGTCCAGGGGTCAGGTCCCGGACCGGGGCTGCTCGTGGGGAGCCCCGTCCCGGAGCAGACGTTAATCGTGGCCGGTGGGCAGCGGTCGGCGTTGGAGCGCCGCGCGGCGATCTCGTACGAACCCTTCACATACGCCCCGGCACATCGGCCCGTACACAAGCGGCCCGCACCATGGCCGGGGCTCCTTCCGGCACGCCATACTTCCGCCGTCCCGCACCGCTCCTCCAACCCCCCGTTCTCCCTCCACGGCGAAGGAAGGGTCTGAATCTCCGTGAATTCCCTACGCGTTCGGATCGGACTGCTCGGACTGACACTGCTGGCGGGCCTGGCCGCCCCCACTACGACGGCCTCCGCCCAGACGACTCCCCCTCCCACCGTCGAGGAGCGGCGCCTCGACGGCGCCGTTCCCCAGGAGATCCTCCAGCGCTCCGGATTCGCCTCCGTGGCACCGGAGTTCGCCCGCACGCTCGCGTCCGCCCAGTCGTACACGCAGGCCCGCGCCCTCGTCGTACACAGCGGGGCGGCGCTGTGGCGGCGGGCCGTCGGCCGGGCGCAGGGGCGGGGCCCGGCGGGCGGGGACCTCAGCCGGGACGACGACCGGCCGCTGTACTGGGCGCGATTGGGCATGACGCGGGAAGTGCGGTCGTACGAGCCTGAGTTCGGGCTGAGCGAAGTGCAACGAGCGGCTTTGATGGACCGGTTGGAGCGGACGTCGCGCGGTCAGACCGACATCCGCTATCCGCGGGGAGCGGCGATCAGACGCGTCCTCGTCACCGGCTTCGACCCGTTCACCCTCGACCGGGACATCCGCATCTCCAACCCGTCCGGTGCCACCGCCCTCGCGCTCGACGGCACGGTGATCGAGACGGCGGACGGTCCGGCGCGGGTGGAGACGGCCGTGTTCCCGGTGCGCTGGGAGGACTTCGCGGAGGGAACGGTGGAGCGGACGCTACGGCCGTATCTGCCGCAGGTGGACCTGTTCACGACCGTGAGCCAGGGCCGGGTCGGGCGGTTCGACGTCGAGCGCACCAACGGGGCCTGGCGGGGCGGCTTCCCGGACAACGACAACGTCTCCCGGACCGAGACCGTGCCGGTCTCCGACCCGGCCTCCCAGCCCCAGTGGACGACGACCACCCTGCCGTACCAGGAGATCGTGGCCGCGCACACCGGGCGCTTCCCCGTGTACGACCACACGGAGGTCACGGAGATCCCGGCGGGCTCCGCCGATCCCGTCGTACGGGCGGACGGACCGACCCCCGGTTCGACGGCCCGGGCCGGGGCCGGCGGCAACTACCTGTCCAACGAGATCGCCTACCGGGCGACCCTGCTGCGGGACCGGCTGGGCCTGCACGACACCCTCCCGGGCGGCCATGTGCACACACCGGTGCTCCAGTTCGGTGCGGGCAACACCGACCCGGCGACCGGCACGGTCACGGACCCGGAGTTCGTGCGGAACCGGCTGGACATCATCGCGCAGGTGCGGTCGATCGTGACGGTGGCGGCGGACGCGGCGTTCGGAAGGCAGGCGTTCGGGAAGTAGGCGGCTCGACTTAAGAGGTGATCCGCTCGTCCTCGACGGGCTCCGTGTCCTCCTCGACGATCTCCTCGCCCGTCAGCTCACGGGCGAGGAGTGTCGCGCCTGCGACCGCGCCCGGCATCAGGAACACCGCGACGACCGGGATCAGGAAGGCCAGGCCGAGGGGCGTGCCGAAGCCCCAGGCCAGGCTCTTGCGGGAGCGCAGGAGGGCGAGGCGGACGCGCAGGCCGAAGCCGCGGCGCTGCAGGGCGACCGCGGTGAGCTCCTCGGTCAGGAAGAAGCCGGTGACGAAGAAGCCGATCACCGGGACGACCGTCTGGCCCACCACCGGCAGGAAGCCGAGCGCGAAGAGCAGGACGCCCCAGACGGCGGCGCGGACCAGGATGCGCAGGCTGTCCCCGGCCGAGGTCCGCAGCTCGCGCCAGAAGGAGAGGCCGGACTCCGGAGCCGTACCGTCGGGCGAGACGTCCCGGTCCACCTTCTCGGAGAGGCTCTCGTAGAAGGGCTGACCGACCAGCAGGGCGACCGCGGTGAAGGTGAGGACGGCGAGCAGGAGCCCCAGGGCGAACAGGACGACGGTGAGGAGGCCGCGGAACAGGCCCGACCAGGGGCTCGACCAGTCGTCGGCGAACGGGGTGGCCCAGGAGACGAGGTCGCCGCCCCACAGGGCGAGTGCGGCGAGGGACGCCAGGTACAGCATGAGGGTGATCAGGCCGGGCAGCAGCCCGGCGCCGTACTGCTTCCTGTGGCGGGCCATCCACCGCTGGCCCTTGAGGAGATATCCGAAACCCACCCCGAGATCACGCATGGGGGAACCCTATCCGGGGGGTTCTCGCCCCTTCCAGACCGTCCGGAATCCGTCCTGGACCGTCCAGCACCCGTTGGGCGTCCGTCGGGCCTTCGCCGGGCGTCTCAGGCGTCCAGCATCCTGCGCAGGAGATCCCGCAGTGACCGCCGCTCCTCGTCGGACAGGCCGGCCAGCGGTTCGCGGGCGAAGCGCAGGCCGTCCCGCAGGCCCTGGGCGACGCGGCGGCCCTCGTCCGTGACGGCGGCGAGCTTCACCCGGCGGTCCGTGGGGTCGGGGCGGCGCTCCACCAGGCCGCGGGACTCGAGGCGGTCCACGATCCCCGTCACGTTCGACGGCTCGCACTTCAGCTTCCGGGCCAGCTTCCGCATCGGCAGCGGCTCCAGCGAGAGCAGGCTGAGCAGCCGCGCCTGCGCCCCGGTCAGCGCGTGCTCGCTCGCCGCCTCCTCGTAGTCCGCGTAGAACCGAGCCACGACATCGCCTATGAGCTCGACGACCTCGGAGGTCAGCGCGTCCGGGCGGCGGGTTCCGTGTGGGGTGGACATGCGCTCCAGGGTACTCGGTCACTTGACATCCTGAAATATTCAGGGGCATCGTTATTTCAGGTACTGAAGTATTTCGCTCGCCAACGGACCCCTGCAGGAGAGGCGCGATCTCATGTCCGACCACCCCACCCCCACGATCCCCGCCACCGGCCGCGAGTGGCACCTCAAGAGCCGTCCGGTCGGCTGGCCGAAGCCCGAGGACTTCGAGCTGGCCGAGGGCGAGATCCGGCCGCCCGGACCGGGCCAGATCCTGGTCCGGAACGAGTACCTTTCCGTCGACCCGTACATGCGCGGCAGGATGTCGGCCGCGAAGTCGTACATCGCCCCCTTCGAGCTCGGCAGGGCCATGGAGGGCGGCGCCGTCGGCAAGGTCGTCGTCTCCCACGCCGACGGCATCGCCCCGGGCGACCACGTGCTGCACTTCGGCGGCTGGCGCGAGTACGCCACCATCGACGCCAAGCAGGCCGTGGTGGTCGACCCGGACGCCGCGCCGCTCTCCGCCTACCTCGGTGTGCTCGGCATGACCGGCCTCACCGCGTACGCGGGCCTGCTGCGCACCGCCGGCTTCAAGGAGGGCGACATCGTCTTCGTCTCCGGCGCGGCCGGTGCCGTCGGGAGCCAGGTCGGCCAGCTCGCCAAGCTCCTCGGCGCCTCGCGCGTGATCGGCTCCGCCGGGTCCGACGAGAAGGTGAAGCTGCTCGTCGACGAGTACGGCTTCGACGCCGCCTTCAACTACAAGAAGGGGCCGGTCGCCGAGCAGCTGCGCGCCGCCGCCCCCGACGGCATCGACGTCTACTTCGACAACGTGGGCGGCGACCACCTGGAGGCGGCCATCGGCCTCCTCAACCTGCACGGCCGCATCGCGATCTGCGGCATGATCTCCGTCTACAACGACACCGAGGCCGCCCCCGGCCCGCGCAACCTCGCCCGGCTCATCGCGACGCGCGGCCGCATGCAGGGCTTCCTGGTCGGCGACCACTACGACCTGCAGCCCCAGTTCGTGCAGCAGGTCGGCCCCTGGATCGGCTCGGGGGAGCTCAAGTACCGGGAGACCGTGATGGAGGGGATCGAGAAGACCGTGGACGCGTTCCTCGGGGTGCTGCGGGGGGAGAACGTGGGGAAGATGGTCGTCAAGCTTTAAGTCCTCCATTTGGTTCGTTCGCCTGCGGGGCGCCTGAGCCGGTGTCGAGGGCGCCCCTCCGGCTCTCTCACGGCCGACGCGTTGGGACAGTGGGACTTGGTGGGCCCTCGCCGTTTGGTTTTGAAGTCAGCTCGCCTGTGCTGCCTGGTGTACGGCCTTGGCCAGGCGGTTGTTTTCCGGGGCCGCTCCGCCCGGGTAGGTGAAACGGCGGCGGGTGTAGCCGTAGGCCAGCCCGCTGCGTGGGTCGGCGAAGGCCTGGCAGCCTGCCGCCCCACTGTGGCCGATGGTGCCGGCGCCCAGGAACGGGTGCCAGGTGTCGGCGGTCGCCTGGAAGCCCAGCCCGAACGACTTGTGCGCCCGCGCCACCAGGTCGTACCCGGTCGAGTGCACCATCCCGAACTCGGCCACCGTGTCCGGCTTCAGCAGCGGCGCCTTCTCGTCGACCTCGCTGATCACCGCCGCGTACAGGCCCGCGAGACCCCGCGCCGAGGCCACGCCACCGATCGACGCCGGGCCCCTGGCCCGCACCAGGCGGTCGTTGGGGAGGGCCGCCAGGTCGGTGGGCTCGGGCCCGTGCCGGTTGAAGGCGATGGCCTGGAGGGTGTGCGGGGCGCTCCGGAGTGCGTCCAGCGCCGCTTGCTGCTCAGCGGTCGGGCGCATGGGCTGCACTGTGCGGAAGCGGGGCTCCCTCGAGGCGGGCAGGCCCAGGTAGAAGTCCAGGGCGTAGGGCGCGCGGACCCGCTCCTCGTACAGTTCCTGGGTCGTATGGCCTGTCGCTCTCCGTACGACCTCGCCGGTCAACGCACCGATGACCAGGGCGTGATAGCCGAAGGCCGTGCCGGGGCGCCAGAACGGGCGCTGGTCCGCCAGGCGTTCGGCCATCGCGCGGTCGTCGGCCAGTTCCGCGGAGGTGAAGCCGGTGTCGGTGCCGACCAGGCCGGCCCGGTGCGCCAGCAGGTCGCGCAGGGTCAGCGCGCCCTTGCCCTCGGCGCTGAACTCCGGCCAGTAATACGTGACTTTGCGGTCCAGTTCCAGCGTGCCGTCCTGCACGAGCATCGCCACGACGAGATGCGCGGCCCCCTTCGTGGCCGAGTGGACGCCGTAGAGGCAGTCCCCGTCCACGCCGTCACCGGCCCACAGGTCGACGACGCGGCGCCCGCGCACGTATGCGCACAACTGCCCTTCGTAGTCCATATGTTCGGTGGCGGCGAACGCGGCGAACTCCTCGCGTACCGCCTCGTAGCCGTCGGCGACCGTGCCGTGGACGGTGATCTCCTGCGTCATCCGCTCTCCTCAACTCAACCGCCGTCCGCCGCTCCACGGCGAACCGCCCTCTTCCGTACGCGTACCTCCTCTGTGGTTCCTGAGACCGGTACGGCGAGAGATGCCCGTTCGACTCAACAGCGCCGAAGCCGGGTTGGTGTCACCGATGCCCCGGATGGCCGATGGCGAAGGGGCCGCACGGGGCATGGCGGAAGCGGTCGCCCGCGGAGAGAGAGGGAGAGGGGGCAGCGGAGGGGGTCAGCTGCACCACCACAGGACCCTGTGGCACGTCTTCGACGGCGAAGGGGTCGGAGTCGGGTTCGACGTCGGCGGGGCCGTGGTCGGCTGGGCGGGCGGTGGGGCGCTCGCCGGGGGCGCGGGGGCCTTCGTCGCGCCCGTGCCCGACGTCGCCTGCTGCGATGTGTGCGTGCTCTTGTCGCTCGGGGGCGTGGACCCCTCATCCGTCGGGGACTCGGAGGTCGACTGCGAGGTCGAAGGGGACGTTGCGCGGCTCGCGGGCGTGGTGCCGGCCGAGCCGGAGCCCCCGGGGCCGGTCGTCCGGGGCGCCGAGGGCGACGCGTCGCTCTCGACCGACGCGTCGCCGGCCGCCGCGGGCTTGTGGCTGGAGAAGGGAGCGTCCATGCCCAGTTCCGCGATGCTCAGGCCGCCGGCCACCAGGACGAAGCCCGCGACCAGCACGAGCGTACGGCGACGGCGACGGCGGTGGACCGCCGCCTTCCGGTCGCGCCGGCTCGCGTCCGCACCGGCCGGGCCGCCCGCACCCCTTCCGCGCGCCCGGCTCCGGCCTCGGCCCTGTTCCCGGCGGCGGGCCGCCCGGCCGCGCGGCTCGCCGTCGTCACCTGCGTCCTCGCCACCGTCGGCGTCGGCCTCGACGCCGTCCTGGCCGTCGTACGCGTACTCGTCCTGGTACGCGTCCTGGCTCTGGCGCTCGTACGACTGCTGCCGCTGGTGCGCCCCGGTTTCCTGAGGGCGACCGCGCAGCGCTTCGACCGGTGTGCCGCAGCCCGGACAGGCCAGGGCGCCGTTGAGGTGCCGTCGGCACGGGTGGCAATAGTCCATGACGCCGGAAGGGTAAGTTCCCGACAGGTAACGTTCCTAGGCATCCTTGTGAAGGTTCCGTAGGGGAGCGGGAGAGTTATCGAAAACCTGGGGTGTCTATGTCCGGGTTGGGGTTGCGGAGCGGTAGTCGCGCCGCACCAAGACGCCCTTGTGTCACACGAGTTGAACATCGACCCCGCCGTGTTCGTATCCATGGACGATCCAGCTCGCCGCACCGGAGGTTCCATGGCCGACAACGTCACCTCGCTGTTCCGCAGCACCGCGGCGCACAGCCCGTCGATGGCGGCGCTGACGCGGGAGGGCGGCGACGGGGCGGGCCCGGTGGACTTCTGCATCCCCTGCAATCCGTACTTCCCCACCCCGGCGATGTTCGACGAGATGGCGGCCCGGCTCCGGGACATCATCACGTACTACCCGAGCGGCGCCGACACCATCACGGCCGAGCTGTGCGGCCTGCTCCAGCTGCCGCCGCAGTGCGTGGCGATGGGCAACGGCTCGACCGAGCTGATCACCTGGATCGACCATCTGCTGGTCCGCGAGTCCCTCGCGGTGCCCGTGCCGACCTTCGGCCGCTGGACCGACCAGCCGATGGAGACCGGCAAGCGGGTCGACATGTTCCCGCTCCAGGAGTCGAGCGGCTTCGCCCTGGACCTGGCGCAGTACGCGCAGTTCATCCGGGCCCGGGGCACCCGGGTCGCGGTGATCTGCAATCCGAACAACCCCGACGGCGGCTTCCTCCACCGGCACGCGATCGTGCAGTTCATGGACGCGATGGCGGACCTGGACCTGGTGGTGGTCGACGAGTCGTTCCTGGAGTTCGCTGACGCCGAGGCCGAACCCAGCGTCGTCCAGGAGGCGATGCTGCGGCCCAACGTCGTAGTGCTGCGCAGCCTCGGCAAGAACTTCGGGCTGCACGGCATACGGTTCGGCTATCTCGTCGCCAACCCGGCGCTGGCGGGCCGTATCCGCTCGATGCTGCCGAAGTGGAACCTCAACTCCTTTGCCGAGCATGTGGTGTTCATGCTGCGGGAGCACGGCATCGAGTACGCGCAGAGTCTGCTGCAGGTGCGCCGTGACCGGCTGGAGATGGCCAGCCGGCTCTCCGCCCTGCCCGGCCTGACGGTCTACCCCTCACAGGGCAACTTCCTCTTCGTGCGTCTTCCCGTGGGCGCCGAAGGCACCGTGGTCCGGGACCGGATGCTCACCGAGCACCGGATCCTGGTCCGCGAGTGCGGCAACAAGATCGGTTCTTCCAGCCGCTTCCTGAGGCTCGTGGTGCGCCCCCAGGTGGACGTGCGTCGCCTGGTGTCCGGCCTGGAGTCGGTGCTCTACGAGCCCGGGAGGGGAGCCGCCGTACCCGAGCTGGGTACCGGGACCAACTACAGCTCGGGTACGGCGGCGGTGGACCGGTTGGTGAGCTCGACCAACGGGTCCGGAATGCCGGGGCTCGCCGCCCCGACCGCCGGTGCCGGCGCCGTCGCGGGGGCCGCCGCCCCCGTCCCCACCGGGCCCGGCACCGGCATGCACTTCCCCGCCGCCGCCCTGCCGGGCACCGGCGGGATGCCGTTGCCGGCAGCGGCAGCGATGGCGGCAGCAGCGCAGACTGGGCCGCAGCAGCCCCTGGCCGTTCCGGTCGCACCGGCGCCCGTGCCGACTCCGGTGCCGGCTCCCGCGCCCGCGCCTGTGCCTGTTCCGGCGCCGGCCCCGGTTCCGGTTCCCACGCCTGCTCCCGCTCCGGTACCGGCGCCTGCCGCGGCCCCGATGCCGGCGCCTACCCCGCCCGGTGTGCCCGCCCGCGGCGGTCTCACCGCGGCCCAGGTCCGCGGCATGACAGCACCGGCACCCGCCGCCCCGGTCCTGGCCCCGGCGCCGGCGACGGGCTGGCCGAACGCCCAGAGCTGGCCGGACGCGGCCGGGATGGGGCAGGCGGGGTAGCGGCTGCCCGGCATCGGCCGCGGGCCGGGCAGGCGCCGTACGGCACACTCCCGCACCGCCCGTACCGCCTAATCAGCCCGCGCAAGGGTCCTCCCGGGTCCGTCACGGGGCACGCCTCCATGGAGAATGGCCGAACCCGTGCCCCGTAAGATCGCCCGGGAGGAACCCTTGGCACTCAGCAGACGAACCTTCAGTGCCCTGGCCGGCTCCGCCGCGCTCGGCCTCGCGCTGGGCGGCAGCGCCGGTCCGGGGGCACCCTCGGCGTACGCGGCGCGCAGCGTGCCGACCGGTCCCGCGCCCGCGCCGCCCCGCGCCGACGGACGGCGGCGCACCATCGGCCACGACCACTACTCGCTCCTCGTCGACGGCAAGCGGCTCGTCGTGTGGTCCGGCGAGATGCACCCCTTCCGGCTGCCCAGCCCCTCCCTGTGGCGCGACGTGCTGCAGAAGATGCGGGCCCACGGCTACAACGCCGTCAGCATCTACGTCTCGTGGAACTACCACTCCCCAGCCCCGGGGAAGTACGACTTCACGGGCATCCGCGACCTGGACCTGTTCCTGCGCACGGCCGCCGAGACCGGGCTGTACGTCATCCTGCGCCCGGGGCCGTACATCAACGCCGAGATCGACGGCGGCGGCTTCCCTGGCTGGCTCACGGCCACGCGGGGCACCGCCCGCACCGCCGACCCGACCTATCTGTCGCACGTCGACGAGTGGCTGACGGCCGTGAACCGGATCGCCCGCCGCCATCAGCTCACGGACGGCGGCGGAACGGTCCTGCTGTACCAGATCGAGAACGAGTACGACTCCCACGTCACCGAGGCGACCGGGCGCGACTACATGGCGCACCTGTACAAGAAGGTGCGCGCGGACGGGGTCGACGTCCCCCTCTTCCACAACGACAAGGGCCGCAACGGGCATTGGGTGCCGGGCTCCTTCGACACCGGTGGCGAGACGGGGCGTTGGCTGTACGGCTTCGACGGGTATCCGTCGCCCTCCCAGACGCCGCCCGACTGGGGCCTCTTCGGCTCCGGCGGGCTCACCGGGGGCGCCACCGCCAGTCCGCACACGCCGGGGTTCGTCCCGGAGTTCGGGGGCGGGTGGTTCGACCCCTGGGGCGGCGCGTGGTTCGACGGCAAGGGGTACGCCGAGTCGCGGCGGACACGGGACGCGGCGTACGAGCGGCGCTTCTACCTGACCAACCTCGCCAACGGCATCACCCTGCACAACGTCTACATGACCTTCGGCGGCACGTCCTGGGGCTGGCTGCCCGCGCCGGTCGTCTACACGTCGTACGACTACGGGGCCGCCATCGACGAGGGGCGCGGCGTCACCGACAAGATCGTCCCGATGCACCAGCTCGGTCATCTCCTGCAGCGCGTACCGGACTTCGCCAAGCTCGACAAGGCGCCGGCCGTCACCGCCGCGGGACTCACGGTCTACCACCTCACCAACCCGGACACCCACGCCCATGTGTACGTGGTGCGCAACGACGGTGCGGACGAGGTCACTTCGACGCTGCCGACGGCCCGGGGCAAGCTGGACATCACCGTCCCGCCCCGGGACGCGCGGCTGCTGGCCGCCGGACTCTCCCTCGGCAAGCGGACGTTGCGGCACTCCACCGCCCAGCCGATGATGTGCCTGACCGCCGGACGGCAGGACATCGCCGTGTTCACCGGGCGGCACGGCGAGATGGCGCACCTCGTGCTGGAGTGCCCGAGCGAACCCGTCGTCACCCGGCTCGACTTCGATGCGGCCTGGGTCTACGACCGGGGCGCCCTGCACGTGACCGTGCCGCTCGGCCAGGGCGGGCTCACCCGGGTGCTGGTCGAGCACGGCGAGAGCGAGACGCCGCTGCTGCTGCTCTTCGCCGACGAGGCCACCTCGGCGCGCATGTTCCCGTACGACACCCCGTCCGGGACCGTGCTGGTCTACGGGCCGGAGCTGGTGCGCCATGCCGCGCTGGACGGTTCCGCGGTCCATCTCACCGGCGACACGATCCAGCAGACCGGCCTGGAGGTGTGGGGGCCGCGCGGCATCGGGAGCGTGGTGTGGAACGGGCGTCCGGTGGCCACCCGCCCGACCAGGGCCGGCAGCCTGTCGGCCGCCGCGCTGCTGCCCGGGGCGCCGCACACGGCGCTGCCCGCGCTGGGCGGCTGGCGGCGGAAGGCCGAGAACCCCGAGTCCGCGCCCGGGTTCGACGACTCGGCGTGGACGGTCGCCGACCGCACGTCGTCGTACAGCACCACTCCCGTGCCGGACGGACAGCCGGTGCTGTTCGCCGACGACTACGGCTTCCACTACGGCGACGTCTGGTACCGCGGGCACCTCGGCGACACCGCCGGTCTGGAGTCGGTGTCCCTCACCTACAGCACGGGCACGCAGGGCATGCTGATGGCCTGGCTGGACGGCGAGCCCCTGGGCACGCACCGGATGCCCGTGCCGGGCAAGGACACGGTCAGGAAGGGAAGTTGGAGCGACACGGCGGCCTTCTCCCTGTCGAACCTGCCGAAGAAGAAGCGGAAGGAGCTGCGCGAGGCACTGGCGCAGGACGGCAAGCACGTACTGTCGGTGCTCGTCCGGCGGATGCAGCACGACGAGGACGGCAAGGCCCTCGACACGCACAAGGTGGCACGCGGGCTCACCGGGGTCACCTTCGACGGGGCTTCACCGAAGGTGAGCTGGCGCATCCAGGGCGAGACCGCGCCCGACCCCGTGCGCGGGCCGCAGAACAACGGCGGGCTGTACGGGGAGCGGGAGGGCTGGCACCTGCCGGGGTTCGCGGACGGCGGCTGGAAGTCCGCCCGTCTGCCGCGCGCCGACCGGGGGCAGGGAGTGACCTGGTACCGGACCACCTTCAAGCTGTCCGTCCCCGGTGACATCGACGCCTCGGTCGGGCTGACCCTGGAGGACGACCCGGACCGCGCCTACCGCGTGCAGGTGTTCCTGAACGGCTGGAACATGGGCCAGTACATCAACGACGTGGGCCCGCAGCACACCTTCGTCCTCCCGAACGGCATCCTGCGCACCCGCGGCACCAACACCCTGGCCCTGGCCGTCCTCTCCGACGGCACCACGGAGTCGGGGCCGGGGAAGGTACAGCTGACGCTGCTCGGCAGCGCGGCGGGGGGTGTGCCGGTGACACCGGTGGCGTCGCCGGGGCGCTGATCGGCGCGTGCTCCGGGGGGACAGTGGAGTGCCGGTGGTCCCCGAACTGCCGGGAGACCACCGGTCGTTTTCGGTTGAACCATGGCCGTCGGATCACCTGACGCGGACACGTCCGGGCGCGTAACCTCGGACGCGTCGCCGTCCGGCGGCGCGAAGGGGGAGGCGATGGACTTCGCGGGCGTGCGTCGGCGGGTGGTCCGGATCGCCGCGAGGCTCCGGCGCTCCCGTCCGGGTTCCGCCCAGCGCGGCCTCGTCTCCGGCCTCGCGCATGCGGTGGGTGCACGGCCCCGACCCCCGTCCGGCACAGGGGAGTTATGCCGTGTGCTGTGTGCGGAGATGAGCGCGCGGCGCGGCGGGCGACCCGTCGAGCTGCGTTTCGAGCGCTTCCCCGACGAGATCGACGTCACCGGCCTGTGGGTGGAGTTCGCGGACTTCGACCTGGTCATCGTCGAGGAGCGGGCCGAGGCGATGCAGCAACTGGTCATCCTCGGCCATGAGTTGTGGCATCTGCACGCCGGGCACCGGCACCACCACGGCGTCGGCGCGGCAACCGTCCACGCACTCGCCGGGCGGGACGACATCGCCCTGACCGTCGCCGCCCGCAACGGCTCCCGCGAGGCCGACGAGGCCGAGGCCGACCGCTTCGGACACCGGCTCGCCGCGGCCTTCCGGCCCCTGCTGTCCGGGGGCGGGCCCTGCACCAGGCCCGGGCCGGTCCAGCGCTCCCTGGGCTACCGCGGAGGCGCGACACGATGACGCTCGACGCCCTCGGCCTGGCCGCCGAAACGGCCGGAGCCGACCTGTCCCGGCTGTTCAGCAGCCTGTACGTCTCCTTCTGGCTCCCGGCGGCGGTCCTGACCGTCGCGCTGGCGATCAAACTGCCCGGCATCCTCAGGATGTGGCGCGACCCCATGCTGCGCGCCGTCGGCGGCCTGCTGCTGTTCGCCTGCGCGGTGTTCGTCTTCGCGGCCCCGAAGACCATCGCCTGGACCAACCGGGTCACCGGGGTGCCGAACATCTCCGCGCCCTGGGTGTACTCCCTGCTCACGGCGCTCTGCGCGTCCTGGCTGCTGCTGATCATCGCCTGGCGCAACGGGCTCGCCGACCGCTCGGCCGCGACCCGCCGCGCGACCCGGTGGGTCGTCTCCGTCTACGCCGGTGTGGTGGCCGCCCTGTGGGTGCTGTTCACGCTCGCCGACGTCCCCGTGGAACGCCTGCGGGACCTGGACACCTACTACGCAAACACGCCGTTCATGCGCGAGGAGATCCTGCTCTACCTGACCGCGCACACCGTGGCCTGTTCGATCACCGCACGGCTGATCTGGAACTGGATCCGCACTGCCGGCCTCGACGCCTGGCTGCGCTGGGGGCTGAGGAGCCTGGGTGTCGGCTACGCGACGAACCTGCTCTTCGACGCCTCCAAGCTCACCGCCGTGGCCGCCCGCTGGACCGGCCACGACCTGGACTGGCTGAGCACGTACCTGGCGCCCTCGGCCGCCTGCGTGTCCGCCACCCTGGTCGCCGTCGGCTTCATCATTCCGCACGCGGGCCAGTACCTCGCCGAGCACCGGCGCATGCGCGTCAGCCACTGGCGACTGCGCCCCCTGTACCTGCTGATGCGCACCGTCACGGGCGACCGCGAGCCCTTCGCCCCGCGCGCCACCGGCGAACTGCGCCTGATCCGCCGCGAGACGTTCATCCGTGACGCGCTCCTGCAGCTCTCCCGGCACCTCGACGAGGACCTGCGCATCCGGTCATACGAGGCCGCCCTCGCCCTCGGCGCCGAGCACGGCCGGGCGGAGGCCCTCGCCGCCGCCGTGGCGATCCTGGACGCCGTCGAGAACCGCGAGCGGGCGCCGGAGAGCGACGGCACCGCCGCCTTGTCCGGCCCGGACATCACCGCCCTGCTCCAGCAGATCCAGGCCGTGTCCCGGGCTCTGAGCCACCCCGACGACATCGCGGCGGTACGCGCCCGGGCGACCGCCCCGGCAGAGAGTGTCCGCGCATGAGTGCACGCGCCACCCCCGTCGCCAAAGCCGCCGTCGTGCTGGGGGCGTCCCACACCGGCATGCTCACGGCGCGGGCCCTCGCCGAGTTCGCCGACCGTGTGGTGGTCGTCGACCGCGACGTGCTGCCCGACGGTCCCGAGCCCCGCCGGGGGCTGCCGCAGGCCCGGCACGCCCACATGCTGTGGTCGGGCGGCGTCCGTGCTGTGGAGGAACTGCTGCCGGGGATCACCGACGCCCTCCGGAGCGCCGGCGCCCACCGGCTCCCGGTCACGACGGACGTGGTCGCCCTGTCCGCACAGGGCTGGTTCCGCCGCTGGCCCGAGTCCCACCATGTGATCCTGGCCGGGCGCGATCTGCTGGACGCCACGATCCGCAGGGAGGTCCTCGCGGACCCGAGGATCGAACTGATCGGCGGGGCCGAGGTGTTGGGGCTCACGGGGACGGCGACGGACGTCACCGGCGTCCGCATCAGGGCGCGGGACAAGAGGGAGCGCACCGTCGCCGCCGCCCTCGTCGTCGACGCCACCGGACGCGGCTCCGGGGCACCCCGGTGGCTGGCCGCGCTCGGACTGCCGGCCGTGGAGCGGCGGGAGGTGGACTCCGGGCTGGTGTATGCCAGCCGGCTCTACCGCGCCCCGGACCAGGCCCGCGACGGCTTCCCGGTCGTGAGCGTGCAGCCCGACCCGCGCGCCGGAGTCCCGGGCCGTACGGGCTGGCTGGTCCCCATCGAGAACGGCCGCTGGATCGCCACCCTGTCCGGCACCCGCGGCGGCGAACCCTCCGCGGCGAACGACGACTTCCTCCGGTTCGCGCGCGAGGGGCTGCGGCACCCGCTGATCGGCGACCTGCTCGCCCACGCCGAACCGCTCTCCGACGTGTCGGTCACCCGCGCCACCGTCAACCGCCGTTACTTCTACGAGCGGTTGCCGGTATGGCCCGGCAACTTCGCCGTCGTCGGCGACGCGCTCGCCGCGTTCAACCCGATCTACGGCCAGGGCCTGGCGGCCGCCGCCCAGAGCGTACGCATCCTGCGGGACGTGATACGGCGCCAGGGCTGGGGCGCGCCGGGACTGTCACCCCGGGTCCAGAAGGCGGTGGCCCGCCCGGTCGGCGCCGCGTGGGACCTGGCCATCGGCCAGGACGTGTTCTACCCGGGGGCCACGGAGAACGGCCCCACGCTCAGGGACCGGCTCGTGGCCGCGTACGTCGACCGGCTGATGCGGACGGCCACCGGCAACGGCCGCGTCGCCCGCCGGGTCACGGACGTGACGTCCCTGGAGCGGGGCGCGGAGGTGCTGCTCACCCCCGCCGTACTCCTGGCGGCGGCGATCGGCCCGCTGAGGCCGCCGCTGACCGGGCCGCCGCTGACGGCCAAGGAGCGGAAGGCGGTCGGCATCCCGTGAACGCGGCGGTTTCCGGAGAGGACGGGGCGGTGCGTCGGCGACGATGGTCCGCATGCCCCCCTCCGGAAAACGCCCCACCACTCCCTTCACACCGCGCGACTTCCAGCTCGTCCTGCTCCGCCGCATGGCCGACCACCACCCGGAGCTGGTCGAGGACGCCCGCCGCGAACTGGGCGCGTCCGCCGCGGACATGCGCGAGGCCAACAGGCGCTGGCAGGCCATGCTCCGTTCCCCGCGGTCGCGCCCGGCGGCCTCCCTGTACCGCTCGGTCCTGGGCCCGCCGGAGTCCGAGGGCAAGCGCACGATCGGCGACCTGGAGTGCGCGGTCTGGCAGTGGCCCGTCCCCCTCTGGCCCGACCTGCGCTTCGAGGTGCTCGTCGCCCCCGACGGCGTGGTCTGGAACGAGTGGCTGGTCCGCGCGCCGGAAGCCGCCGCGCCGGCCCTGAGGACCGTCGAGGACCTCACCCCCTGGTCCTGCACGGTCGACGAGGCGGCCCGCGCCTTCGCCCCGGCCCGCCCCCTGGAGGGCACGGCCCCCACGCGCTTCGGCCTGACCTTCAGGGCCCCCGACGCGCAGGGCGTACGGCGCGAGGTCGTCGCCGAGTTCACGTGGGGGCTGCTGCAGCGGACGGCGGTCGGCGAGCCGGTCAGGCAGTAGCGGCGGCGGCCTTCAGGATCGCCGCGGCCACCGAGTCCACCGACCCGGGATGCAGGAACAGGAAGAGAGTCGGTTCGATCAGCTCCAGCTCCATCACCCGGGGCTCCCCGTCGTCCCCGTCGACGAGGTCCACGCGCGCGTACAGCAGCTCGAGCGCCTCCGGTACGGCGGCCAGAGCGCGCTCGGCGACGGCGACTTCGGCCGGGGTCGGGGTCCACGACTCCAGGTCGGGGTGGGGCACCTTGTCGGCGTCGTAGGCGGTACCGGGCGCGAGGACGGCCCGCTTGCGGCTGGCGTGCAGCAGACGGCCGCCGAAGAACTGCAGGGCCCGCTCGCCGCTGACGTCGATGCCGGCGACGTACGGCTGCACCATCGCGGTCAGCCCCTCGTCATGCATCCGCGCCAGCTGCCCTACGGCCGTCTCGCGCTCGTCGGGCGTGTAGCGGGCGGCGAACCGGGCGCCCGCGCCGAAGGTCGGCTTGACCACGAACTCGTGGTCGTCCGGCAGGTCGCGGACACTCACCTCACCGGCGTCTCCGGGTGCGAGGTAGCGGGTCGGCACGACGGGCACCCCGGCCGC
This sequence comes from Streptomyces sp. NPDC046805, assembly GCF_040645355.1. Lineage (NCBI taxonomy): Bacteria > Bacillati > Actinomycetota > Actinomycetes > Kitasatosporales > Streptomycetaceae > Streptomyces > Streptomyces sp. NPDC046805. The sequence goes on from NZ_JBEYYC010000028.1 coordinate 72,315, forward strand.
CGCGAGGTCCCCGAGATAGCGCTTGTCGGTGTTCCAGCGCACGACGGCGGCCGGATTGGCGAGGCGCGTCACCCTCTCGACCCGCTCCACCCACGCCACGAACTCCTCGGCCCGCCAGGCGTAGTCCCAGGTCGACCGTATGACGACGAGGTCGAACCCGGCCCAGTCCACCTCCGGGTCGTCCCAGTGCGCGGCGACGGCCTCGGCCCCGGCGTCGCTCAACGCCCGCAGCAGCACCGGCAGATCGCCGTCCCGGCCGGGCTCGGCTCCGGGGTCGTAGGTGGCAAGGGCTATGCGAGGCACGGCGGACTCCCTCGTCGTACGGATGCCGGCGCGGATCGCCGGGGATGATCCGCTCGCAGGCTAACCACCTTCCCCGCAACCGTTGCAACGGGTTTGACCTTCCCCTTCGGTGAAGCCCCAGCATCGGTGGGGAGACGACGAGGACGCGTGCGGGAGCGGTCGTACGGGGGTGGCCGGCATATGGAGATGCTGACGATCGGGGTCTTCGCGAAGGCCTGCCGGCTCTCGCCCAAGGCGCTGCGGCTGTACGACGAGCTGGACCTGCTGCGGCCCGCGCGGGTCGATCCGGTCACCGGGTACCGGTACTACGCCGTCGGGCAGCTCGAACAGGCCCGGCTCGTGGCGTGGCTGCGGCGGCTGGGGATGCCGCTGGCCGAGATCCGGACGGTGTGCGCGCTGGAACCGGCCGAGGCCGCCCGCGAGATCCGGGCGTACTGGGCGCGGGTCGAGGCGGAGACGGCCGTACGGCGGGACCTCACCGCGTTCCTCGTCGACCACCTGACCGCAGAGTCGAGGAAGGACACCACCATGCTGGAACTGCGCTACTCCGCCCACTCGGACACCGGCCGCGTACGGCCCGCCAACCAGGACACGGCGTACGCGGGCGCGCGGCTGCTCGCCGTCGCCGACGGATACGGGCCCGCCGGGGCGCCCGCGAGCAGCGCCGCCGTGGAGGCGCTGAAGTCCCTGGAGAGCGCGGAGCTGCCCGCGGGCAGTGTCCTCAATCTGCTGGAGGACGCGGTGCAGGGCGCGAGCCGGGCCGTCGAGGACGTCGCCGGCGGCAGCGGGGAGGTCGGCACGACGCTGACGGCCCTGCTGTGGACGGGGTCCCGGCTGGCCCTGGTCCACATCGGGGACTCGCGCGCGTACCTGCTCCGCGACGGCGGCCTGTTCCGGATCACCCACGACCACACCGTGGTCCAGTCGATGATCGACGAGGGCCGTCTGACCCCGGAGGAGGCCGCCGCCCATCCGCAGCGCGCCCTGCTGCTCAAGTCCCTCGGCGGCGAGGCGCCCGCCGCCCCGGACCTGAAGCTGCAGGAGGCCCGGCCCGGCGACCGCTATCTGCTGTGCTCCGACGGCCTGTCCGGGGTCGTACCGGACGAGCGGATCGAACGGCTGCTGTCCGCCGCCCCGGCGCCGGACGACGCGGTGCGCACGCTGGTCGACGAGGCGAACGGGGCCGGCGGTCCGGACAACGTGAGCTGTGTGGTCGCCGATGTGGTGGAGGCGCAGGCGTGAGGGTAGGAAGGGTGCTGTCGTCTCCGACAAGCTAAGGAGTACAGCGCGTGTCCTCTCTCTTTCCGGCCCTGCGGGGCGGCTCGGGCGAGCGAGTCGCCCTGCGGTTCGGCGACCGGTCGTTGACGTACGCGGAGCTGGGCGCCGCCTCGGGTGCCGTGGCCGACCGGGTCCGGGATGCCGGGAGGGTCGCCGTCTGGGCCACCCCGGAGCTGGAGACCGCCGTCGCGGTCGTGGGTGCGTTGCTCGCCGGGGTGGCCGTGGTGCCGCTGAACCCGAAGTCGGGAGAGAAGGAGCTCGCGCACATCCTCTCCGACAGCACTCCGTCGCTGGTCCTGACCGCGCCCGGCACCCGGCTTCCCGCCGCGCTCGGTGATGTGACGGGGGTCCCCCTTGCTCGAGCGGAGTCGAGAGCTTGGGGGAGGGCCGACGTCGACGTGCACGGCACCGGCACCCTCCCCGAGGACCGTGCGGCCGAGACCGACCCCGCCCTGATCGTCTACACCTCCGGCACCACCGGTCCGCCCAAGGGCGCCGTGCTCCCCCGCCGGGCGGTCGCCGCGACCCTGGACGCGCTGGCCGACGCCTGGCAGTGGACCGGGGACGACGTGCTGGTGCACGGGCTGCCGCTGTTCCATGTGCACGGGCTGGTGCTGGGCGTGCTCGGGCCGCTGCGGCGCGGGGGGTCGGTGCGGCATCTGGGGCGCTTCGACACCGAGGGCGTCGCCCGGGAGCTGAACGGCGGGGCGACCATGCTGTTCGGGGTGCCGACGATGTACCACCGCATCGCCGAGGCGCTGCCCGGCGACCCGGGCCTGGCCAAGGCGCTCGGCCGGGCGCGGCTGCTCGTCTCCGGCTCGGCGGCGCTGCCCGTGCACGACCACGAGCGGATCACGGCCGCGACCGGGCAGCGGGTGATCGAGCGGTACGGCATGACGGAGACGCTGATGAACACCAGCGTGCGGGCCGACGGGGAGCCGCGCCCGGGGACGGTCGGCGTGCCGCTGCCGGGCGTGGAGCTGCGGCTGGTGGAGGAGGACGGGACGGTCCTGACGGCGTACGACGGGGAGAGCGTCGGCGAGATCCAGGTGCGCGGTCCGAACCTGTTCACCGAGTACCTGGGCCGGCCCGACGCCACCGCCGCCGCCTTCACCGCCGACGGCAGGTTCCGCACCGGCGACATGGCGGTGCGCGAGGCCGACGGCTATGTCCGCATCGTCGGCCGCAAGGCCACCGACCTGATCAAGAGCGGGGGTTACAAGATCGGCGCCGGTGAGATCGAGAACGCGCTCCTGGAGCATCCGGGCGTGCGCGAGGCGGCCGTCACCGGAGAGCCGGACGCGGACCTGGGCGAGCGGATCGTGGCCTGGATCGTGCCGGCCGATCCCCACGAGCCGCCGTCCGACGCCGAGTTGGCGGATCATGTCGCCCGTCGCCTGGCTCCGCACAAGCGTCCGCGCGTCGTGCGTCACCTGGAGGCCCTCCCCCGCAACGACATGGGGAAGATCATGAAGCGGGCGCTGGGCGGTGCCTGAGCGGCTGTCGGCGCGCGAGATAGTCACCCTGCTCTGCGACGCCTCGACCTTCACCGAAATCCCGTACGGGGACAGGCCGTCCGAGCCCGACGGCCCGATCTCCTGGCCGGGCTACGACGCCTCGCGCGCCCGCGCCGCCGCGCGTACCGGCGAGGAGGAGTCGGTCGTCTGCGGCACCGCGAGCATCGGGGGCACCCGTGCCGTGCTGATCGTCTTCGAGTTCGGCTTCCTCGGCGGCTCGCTCGGCGAGCGCACCGGCGACCGGCTGGAGGCGGCGTACGCCCACGCGCGGGACCGCCGCCTCCCGGTGGTCACGCTGGCGGCTACGGGGGGCAGCCGGATGCAGGAGGGCATGGCCGCCCTGACCCAACTCCAGCGTCTGGCCCGCCAGTCGGCGCTCACCCGCGAGGCGGGCCTGCCGCAGATCGCGGTGCTCCGGGACCCGACGACGGGCGGCGCCTGGGCCACCCTCGGCGCCGGTGCCGACGTGGTCCTGGCACTGCCCGGCGCCCAGGTCGGCTTCGCCGGCTCGCGGGTCCGGCCGCCGGACGCCGACCCGGCCGCGTACACGGCCGAGGCCCAGGTGGCGGCGGGTTCGGCGGACGCGGTGGTGCGGCCGCAGGAGCTGCGGGAGACGCTGGCGACGTGGCTGCGGCTGCTGACCACCCCCGCGCGGGAAGCGCCTTTGCCGCCCGCCCTCGGGACGGCCGGCCTTCCCGCCACCGGCTGGGACGCCGTCCAGCGCGCCCGCGCACCGCAACGCCCGCGCGCCCGGACCTACTTGGATGCCTACTTCACGCGCCGCGTCGCGATCGGCGGCGACCGGTGCGGCGGGCGCGACTGCGAGGACATGCTGTGCGGCTTCGGGGAGCACGAGGGACGTACGGTGGCGTACGCGGCGCAGACCGGGACGGCGACCCGCCCGGCCGGCTACCGTACGGCGGCCCGTCTGGTCCGGCTCGCGGACCGGCTCGGCATCCCGGTGCTGACCCTGGTGGACACACCGGGCGCGGCCAACGATGCCGAGGCGGAGCGGCAGGGCGCGGGCCCCGCGATCGCCGAGCTCTTCACGGCGATCGCGACCGCGCGCACACCGGTCACCACGCTGGTGATCGGCGAGGGCGGCTCGGGCGGCGCGCTGGCGCTGGCCGCGCCCGGCAACACCTGGGCCACACCGGACAGTTACTTCTCGGTGATAGCTCCGGAGGCGGCCGCGGCGATCCTGAAGCGCCCGCCGCAGGAGGTGGAGGCGACGGCCGGTCACCTCCGCGTCCGGCCGCAGGACCTGGTGGAGCTGGGGGTGATCCGCGGCATCGTGGACCACCCCGGGCCATCCCCTACCGCGTCGCCGCCCGCACCCCCGCTGCTCGGATGATCTCCTGCGTCACCGCGCCGCCCCGGTCGTCGCTCGCGGCGGCCCGCAGGGAGACGTGGGCGGCGTCGGGCGGCACGGTCAGCGTGCCGTGCCAGGTTGCGCCGCGGCCGGCGCTGAGCTCGACGGTGTGCCACGACGCGCCGTCGTCGTACGACACGTCGAGCCCGGCGCGGCCGAGGGTTCCGGTGCCGGACGCGCCCGCCACGTACGCGGCGCCGACGGACACCGGCACCCGGCCGCCGCCCGGCACGTCGCCCGCGAGGTCGGTGCCGAGATCGAAGGAGAGGTTGATGAGAGGGAGGAAGCTCCACTCCCCCTCGGGGGTGGCCGCCGACCTGAAGGTCCACTCGGCACGGCCCCGGGTGGCCAGTCCCCAGCGGTCGGCGGCCAGCGCGGTGTCGGTGACGACCTTGTAGGTGTGCTCGTCGGCGGGTGCGTTCGACACGTACGCCCCGGAGCCCGTCTGCCGGTCGACCAGCGTGCCGTCCAGGTACACCGACGTGTCCTGGGTCATGCCGCTGTCCTCGCTCCACACGTCGCCGAAGCCGGTGTGGTCGGGTCCGGAGTCGCCCCAGCCGGGCGTGTTGAACCGCATCCGATCCCCGGAGCGCTGCTGTCCCCAGTCGAGCCCGGTGCCCAGCCACGGGTGCCACACCGGCCCGAACCAGTTCAGCGTCGCACGGGAGCCGCCCCGGTAGGACACCGGTCCGCCGCGCTCTTCGAGGCTGCCGCCGCCCATGGTCACCGACTCGTGCCAGAGCTGCCCCGGGCCGGTGGAGACGTAGTCCGTCCGCTCGGCCGGGAGGTCGACGCGTTCGGGGAAGCCGAGCCCGATCGGGAAGGCGTCGGTGATCGAGTAGCGGAACTCGTCCCCGGCGGCCGGCCTGACCGCGTGGAACCTCACGTCCAGGGCGGCGAGTTGGTCACGGGACGGCGCGTAGGTCAGGTCGCGGTCCGGGACCGCACCCCGGTGGCCCTGCGAAAGGTCGTACACGTACGGCGAGTTGTGCGTGCCGGTCATCACCACGTGCCCGGCCGCCCGCAGCCGCACCGCGTCGGCGGCATTCACCGTGGCGATCTGCAGCGGCCGGTCGGCGTTGTCGTCCGTGCCCCACCAGGCCGTGAGCCGTCCGGGCGCGTCGTCGGTCACGAACAGCGCCTTGGCGCCCGCGTCCTGCGCGGCCTGGGCGAGCGCGGCCGGGTCGGCGCCGTCGGCGAGCCGGGCCAGGACGGCCTTGCCCCGCGCGTCCCCGGTGACGAGGCTGTCCCCGACGTCGACGAGCGGCAGTTCGGCGTGCCCCTCGATCAGCGTGCCGCCCGCCTGGACGATCGCCTCGCCGATCCCCTGGACCTCCAACTGCGGCTTGGCGAGCCGCCACACGGTCCGGTACTCGAAGCCGCCGTGCGTCACGGTGCCGGTGGGAGCGGCGAAGACGCTGTCGTACGTCAGGGGCACCTGGACCGCGCCGGACAGGTCGGCGCCGTTCGCCTGCCGGTCGTACTCCATGACCAGTTGGCGCGTCTCGGTGCGGTGGTCCGTCCTCGTCGTCAACTCCCGCAGCGTGCGCCCGTCGAGGGTGACGTCGCGGTCCCGGTCGAGGGTGATGTCGGGCGCCGCGAGGAAGCCGAGGCCGAGCGAGTCGGCGCCGTGGCTGCCGCGCACGTCGAGGAAGGAGGCGAGGCTGTAGGTGCCGGGCGGCAGGCGCAGCGCCAAGGTGCCCGAGGCGTCGACGTGCTCCGGGAGGGCCTCGGTGCCCTCGGCGAGCCGCCGCACGGTGAGGTCGGCCGCGGTGGGCGCGCCGTCCCGGTCCCTGACATGGACGGTGAGCGTGTACCGCTCCTCTTCCTTGACCAGCCCGAACGCGGTGTGCGCGACCGGGGTGCCGCTCGCGTCGGTGGCCACGATACGTCCGCTGGTCTCACCGACCGGGGCCCGGGAGCCGTCGCCGGTCACGGTCGTGGACGCGGCGGCGTGCGCCGGGACGGTGAGGGCGGTGTCGGCGAGGGTGGCGACGCCGTCCGCGGCGCCCTGCACGGAGAGGCGCAACGGGACTGCCGCGTCGGAGGAGTTGGTGTAGGTGACCGTTCTGGTGACCCGCTTGTCACTGGTGCACGGCCAGCCGCAGAAGCCGAGGTCGGCGCTTCCGGTGGCGGTGACGTCCGCCCCGACCGCGTCCGGCACGCTCACCCGCCCCGCCCCCAACTGGTAGGTGGAGGCGTCGAGTTGCTTCGAGGTCGACATCAGCGCGTCCTTGAGCCGCGCTCCGCTCCAGTCGGGATGCTCCTCGGCGAGCAGCGCGGCCGCGCCGGTGACGTGCGGCACCGCCATCGACGTACCGCTCAGGGAGGTGTAGTAGCCGCTGCCGTCGGTGAGCTGGGAACGGGCGGCGAGAATGTCCACGCCCGGGGCCGCGATGTCGGGCTTGAGGGCGTTGTCGCCGTACCGCGGCCCGGCGCTGGTGAAGGAGGCCGCCTGGTCGCCGGAGTCGACCGCACCGACGGTCAGGGCGGCGTCGGCCGCGCCGGGCGAGCCGATGGAGGACGGGGCACCGGTGTTTCCGGCGGCGACGACGAACAGGGCGCCGGTCTCCCGGGAGAGGGTGTTCAGGGCCTCGGCCATGGGGTCGGTGCCGTCGCTGGGCTCGGTCGTGCCGAGGCTCATCGAGACGATCCGGGCGTGCACGTCGCGCGCCGCCCACTCCATGCCCGCGATGATCTGGGACTCGCTGCCCGACGCCTGGTCGCCGAGCACCTTGCCGACCGCGAGCGCGGCCCCGGGCGCGACGCCCCGCTCCCTGCCGTCGGAGGCGGCGCCGCTGCCGCCGACGGTGGAGGTGACGTGGGTGCCGTGGCCGTTGCGGTCGGCGACGTCCGCGGGGTCCTGGCCGCCGTCGGTGAAGTTCCTGGTGGTGGCGACCCGGTCCGCGAGGTCGGGGTGGCTCAGGTCGGCGCCGGTGTCCAGCACGGCGACGGTGACGCCCGTGCCGGTCAGTCCCGCGTCCCAGGCCGCCCGGGTCCCGATCTGCGCGTTGCTGTCGGCCATGTCGGCGCGCACGCGCCCGTCCAGCCAGACCTTGTCGATCCCGCCCTGCCGCGTGAACGCCCGCCAGAAGGTGCGCCCCCTGCGCGCCTCGACGGCGGCCCCGCGCAGGCTCGCGAGGCTCCGGGTCCGCTCGGCTCCGGGCGGGGCGACGGGCCGTATCCCCTGGTCGTACGTCACGATCAGCGGCAGCCCGTCGGTCTTCCGGTCGGTGAACCCCTGCCGTATCAGCCCGCTCACGTCGAACAGCCGCCGGTCCAGGGTGCCCGCCCGCAGATACGGCAGCGCCTCGTCCGGTACGACGGTGATCTCCCCGTCACTCGTCTGCGTCCGCACCGCCCCGCCGGCCCCGGGCGGCCGCCGCACGGCGACCGTCTTCTTCCCGTGCCCGAGGTCGGTGACGGTGACCTTGTCGCCGGTGACGAGGGTGACGGTGGTGGAGGCGGTCGGCGGGCCCGCGGGTGCGGCCTCCTTCACGGCTGCCTGCGCCACCGCAGCCGTCGGCAGCAGCGCGATCACGAGCCCGGCCGCCACAAGAATCGCCCCACGGCCGACTGGTCCTCTGGTCATCCACGCCTCTCTCTGTTCATGGAGCGCGTCGAGTGCCGAGTGCTGCGAAGAGTGTCGCCGGGGCCGAATCACCCGGATGTCGAGAGGCGTTGGCGGGTTGGCGCCCTGGCATGTTCCCGCCAACGGGCGGCTCGGGTGCGCACCCCGCCGCACCCCCCGCCCGGCCCCCTCCAGCAGGCGCCCGCTCCCGTGCACCCAGAGGATGCAAAAGAGGCGGCCAACCGGTCGGCCGTCACAGTCTGCGCACTCGGGAGGATCTGCCGTGACCGTCAGTCTGGACCAGTTGCGCCGCTGCCACTTCGCCGTCGACCTGGGGGCGGCGCGCACCCGTGTGTATGTGAAGGGCTCGGGACTCGTGGTCGACCAGCCCTCCGTCGCCGCCGTCAACACCCGCACCGGAGCACTCATCGCGGTGGGCGAGTTCGCGGAGCGGATGACGGGACGGACGCCCGGTTACATCCGCGTCGTACGGCCGGTCTCGGGCGGGACCGTCGTCGACATCGAGATGGCCCAGCGCATGCTGCGCCATCTGCTCGGCGACAAGATGCGCCGCACCCTGCGCCGCAAGGCCCGGCTGCGCGCCGCCGCCTGCACCCCGCACGACGCCGATCCGCTGGCCCAGCGGGCGACGATCGAGACGCTCGTCGGCCTCGGTGCCCGGCGCGTCGAACTCGTCGACACCCTCATCGCCGCCGCCGTGGGCTGCGGCCTCCCGGTCGAGCGGCCCGAGGGCTTCATGATCACCGTGTGCGGTGCCGCCGCCACGCAGGTCGCCGTGCTCTCCCTGGGGTCGATCGTCACCGCCGAGCGAATCCCGGTGGGCGGCGAGGCCGTGGACCGCGCGATCGTGCAGCACCTGCGGCACGAGCACGAGCTGATACTGCCCAGCCAGTCCGTACGGCCGCTCCAGCTCGCCCTCTCCGGCAACGGCCTCACCGCGCACGGGCCGACGTCCACGGAGATCCACGGGCGGGACGTGGCCACCGGCCTCGCTCGCAGCGTGCAGGTCGACACCGCCGCCATACGCGACGCCATCCAGACCCCGCTGACGGCCATCCTCGACGGGATCGGCAAGGTGCTGCGGGACTGCCCGCCCGACCTGGTCGCCGACCTCGCCGACCGCGGGATCGTGATGGTCGGCGGCTCCGCCCTGCTCCCGGGGCTGGACGAGATGCTGCGGCAGGCCACGGGCATGCCGGTCACCATCGCCGAGCGACCCGACATCTGCGCCGCCCAGGGCATCGGCGCCATGCTGGAGGGCCGGATCGAGCCCCTCGTACTGGACCCGCTGAGCACCTGAGCCGGGCCGAAACCGCAGCCGAGACCGCCACCGGCCCGTGTGAAAACACGTTCTGCGGGATTCCCGAGAGCGTGAAACGATGCCGAGGTGGGGCTCGATCGGCGCCGGGGCCCGGTGCGACGACGAGCACTGCGAGGAGGAACTCGGCATGGAGTCTTCCGAAACGACCCGGGCTGAGCCGTCCGACACGACCGGGATACAGTTCGGCATCTTCACCGTCGGTGACGTCACCACCGACCCCACCACCGGCATCACGCCCACCGAGGCGGAGCGCATCCAGGCCACCGTCGCCATCGCGCGGAAGGCCGAGGAGGTCGGGCTCGACGTCTTCGCCACCGGGGAGCACCACAACCCGCCCTTCGTGCCGTCCTCGCCCACGACGCTGCTCGCCTACATCGCCGCACAGACCGAGCGGATCATCCTGTCGACCTCGACCACGCTGATCACGACCAACGACCCGGTCAAGATCGCCGAGGACTTCAGCGTGCTGCAGCACCTGTCCGGGGGCCGTACGGACATCATGCTGGGCCGCGGGAACACCGGCCCCGTCTATCCCTGGTTCGGGCAGGACATCCGCGACGCCATCCCGCTGACCGTCGAGCACTACGGTCTGCTGCGCCGCCTGTGGCGTGAGGAGGTGGTGGACTGGGAGGGCGAGCTGCGCAGCGCGCTGCAGGGTTTCACCCTCACACCGCGCCCGCTGGACGACATCCCGCCCTTCGTGTGGCACGCCTCCATCCGCACCCCCGAGGTGGCGGAACTGGCCGCCTATTTCGGGGACGGGTTCTTCGCCAATCACATCTTCTGGCCCGCGTCCCACACGAAGTCGATGGTGAGCCTGTACCGCCGGCGGTTCGCGCACTACGGCCACGGCACACCGCAACAGGCCGTCGTGGGCCTGGGCGGGCAGGTGTTCATGCGGCCCAACAGCCAGGACGCGATCGCCGCATTCCGCCCCTATTTCGACAACGCCCCGGTGTACGGCCACGGCCCGTCGCTGGAGGAATTCACGGAACTGACGCCGCTGACGGTCGGATCACCGCAGCAGGTCATCGAGAAGACGCTGAGTTTTCGCGAGTACGTCGGCGACTACCAGCGTCAGCTCTATCTCATCGACCACGCCGGTCTCCCGCTGAAGACGGTGCTGGAACAACTCGACCTGCTCGGCGAAGAGGTGGTGCCGGTCCTTCGCAAGGAGTTCGCGGTGGGCAGGCCGGCCGACGTCCCGCGGGCACCGACCCACCAGTTGCTGCTGCGCGCCGCTGCCCGCGACGGCGAGAGCGGCAGCGCGAACGACAGCGACGAGCCCCGGGCGGCCACCGGTCACAACGAAGAGAATCCGGAAGCGCGATGAAACTCACGATCATCACCGGCGGCCTGCGTGAGCCGTCCTCGACGCGTCTCCTCGCCGACCGGCTGACATCGGCCGTGACCAAGGAACTGGAGAAACTCGGCGAGACGGTCGAGACGTCGTTCGTTGAACTGCGTCCGCTGGCCCACCCCATCATGGACACGATGCTGACCGGATTCACCAGGGAGGCACTGGAGTCGGCGTTCCAGAAGGTCGCGGAGGCGGACGGCGTCATCGCCGTCACGCCCGCCTTCAACGCCTCCTTCAGCGGACTGTTCAAGTCCTTCTTCGACGTGATGCCGGAACAGACCCTCGCGGACATGCCGGTCCTCATCGGCGCGACCGGCGGCACCGAGCGGCACTCCCTGGTCCTCGAACACGCGCTGCGGCCGATGTTCTCCTACCTGCACGCGATCGTCTCCCCCCGGCCCGTCTACGCCGCCACCAGCGACTTCGGCTCGCAGTCGGGGGCGCTGGGCAACCGCATCGACTCCGCCGCCGCCGACTTCGCCCGCCTGCTGAGCGCGTGCGGACCGCGCGCACGGCACGAGTTGATCGATGAGGACCTCGCCTCGATGCAGCGCCTGCTGAGCGACACCTAGGGCCGGGCGCGGCGCCCGGCCCCAGGTGTGGCCTGTCGGGCCGCCACCAGGATCAGCCGTACTGGTCCTGGTGGTACTGGTGGTAGTCGTACAGATGCTGGTACTGCTGCTGGTGCTGTTCCTGTTCCCGGAGCTGGACTTGCTCGGACGGTGTCTTGCTCATGTACCAGCCGTCGACGCGGAGCCCGACGAGGTCGGAGGGCCAGCCCGCCGTCTCGACCGCGGCGTCGTAGACGGCGTCGCCGAACGCCACGATGGCCTTGTGCGGGTCCGCCGTCTCCCTGAGCCTGGACCACGGCAGCAGGATGAGACCGGCGTCGGGATGCCACGCGGCGCCCTCGACACCCCAGGACCGGCCCTCGAGCCCGTCCGGCTGGGGCCAGATGTAGGCGTACATGCCGACGTTCGGCGCATCGGCGTCCCCGAAGGAGAAACCCACCGACACATACGCGTCGAGCTGGGCGTTCTGCTGGAACGGCGGGCGGTGGGGCGGCGGGACGGTGTGCTGCGCCCGCCACCGCGTCGCGGACAGGTCGAACCCGCCCCACATCACCCCGACCCGCGGCCGGTGTCCCAGGAAGGGGGCCTGCCACGCCTCGAGCCCGTCGGCGGCGAGGTTCAACGCGGTCCACATCATGTGGGCGGCGTCGGCATCCCAGCTCCGTACGGCGCGGTCGTCCTCGAAGGTCGGCGGGGCACCCGGGATCTCGCAGATCAGCGAGCTGTGCGGGCGGTGGATGCCGAGCTCGGCCGCCGCGTCGCAGAACGCCTCGTAGAAGGAGGCGACCGACCCGTGGGCCAGCGGCAGCGTGCGCGAACCGCCGTCGGTCTCGATCACCACGTCACCGTCGAGCAGCCGGTAGTGCACCCGGAAGGCCACGCCTCCCAGCCGGAACGTCCGCGTGGAAAGTCCCCGCGGAGTGACGTCCAGGACGATGTTTCCCCAGCCGACTTCAAACGGCTCGTCGAGGGTGTATTTGCCTGCGACCTGCACCACCCGGTTCACGTAGTCGACGGTGGGCGCCAGGTCCTCGTAGACCAGCTCCGGCCATGCGTTACGACGTTCGCTCACGGAGAACCTCCCAGCGTGTGGAGGGAATCGGCGGGAGATCTCCATTCTCGCATGCAGGTCAGAGCCCTGCCTTCCCGAAAAAGATAAGCGAAACCTATAAAGCAATAAGCCCCACCTATCGAACCTTTGGATAAACACCGCCTATCAAGCCATCGAATGCGCTTTTGACTTTTTCCCGCGCATGCGCGCAGACTGCTCCCGCAGCGGGAGTCGGACATTCGCGGACAACGCCGGAGAGTGTCGGCGCACATGCCAGGAGCATATGCAAGGACGCATATGCGAGCAGGTGCCGGTCACGCCCCCTCCCGCCTCGCACCGGGCTCGCTCCCCCTCGTCTCGCGGCATCGCCGTACGGCGCGGACGGCTGCCCGGATCGAACAGAACGAGCACCACTGAGAGGCCCACCGTGCCGATACCACTTGAAGAGGCTCTGGACGAGCAGGTCGCGACAGCGCGGAGCAAGGTCTCCCTGCTCCGCTCTCCCGGACGCTATCTGGTGCTCGCGGCGCTCGCCGGGGCCTTCATCGGTGTGGGCGTCGTCCTGATGGTCATGGTGACCGGCCCGCTCGGCCTGGTGCACTCCCCCTGGGTCAAGCTGATCCAGGGCCTCGTCTTCGGCGTGGCACTGACCCTGGTCATCTTCGCCGGCGGCGAACTGGCCACCAGCAACATGATGACGATGGTCCAGGGCGCCGTCCGCCGCCGCGTGTCGGCCCTCGGCGCGCTGGCCGTCATCGTCGCCTCCCTCCTCGGCAACCTGGTCGGCTCGGTCGTCTTCGCGTGGCTGGTGCACCGCGCCGGCGTGATGGACATCGTGGCGGCCCCCGGCAAGCCGGCGCCCGGCGCGACGATGCTCGGCGGCATGCTGCAGGCGAAGCTGGCGGAGAGCGGCGACGTGCTGTTCTTCCGCGGGATGCTCTGCAACTTCCTGGTCTGCCTGACGGTGTGGATGGGCGTGCGGACCCGCTCCGACGCGGCCAAGCTCGTGCTGATCTTCGCGGGCATCCTGGCCTTCATCGGCTCCGGCTTCGAGCACGTGGTCGCCAACATGACGACGTTCTCGCTGGGCCTCTTCGCGCACGTCCCCGGCGTGACGGTGGGCGCCTTCGCCCACAACCTGCTCTTCGTCGGCCTGGGCAACCTGGTGGGCGGCGGCCTGCTGGTCGGCGCGGCCTACGCCTTCACCTCCCGCCGCAAGCCGGCCCCCGTGCCGCCGGCCCGCAAGACCAAGGAGCTCGACCCGACGCCGTCGGCCCCGGTCCCGGCGGGCGCGAGCGCCTGACATCCCGCGCACAAGCGCCTGAGCCCCGTACGACTGCCGTACGGGGCTCAGGCGCTTGTGGCGCGGACTTACGCGACCTCAAGGTCTGTGCGCCACTGGGCTCTTACGTCGAGTCGACCGTCAACCGGGTGCGCCACCGCACCGCCTGCGGAGCACCCCTCGCCACGGATGGTCCATTCAGGCAAGTGTCCCGCCCGCGCGGCCCGGCCTGCTTGGTGCTTCGAAAGGCGGGTCGAAGGATACGGGCTGCTGGCGATCAGATCAGCTACGCGCCGCATGGCCGTCAAGACTGTTGCGAGACCGCCCGGATGCGGCAGACCGGTCAGGGGAATCCCATGTGCGTCACCGCAGAATCCCGGAAGCCTCACCCGTTGCCCGTGCGCTCACGCGGCCTGTTGAGGCGGACGCGACGCCTGCGACGGGCATGGCTCGTCGGTGCCGCCTTGTCCGCGCTGTGCATCACACCGATGTCCGGCGTCACACCCGTCGCCTCGGCGGTCCAGCTGCCGCAACCCTCCCAACGGGCCTACGTCGTCAACCGACTCGCGTCGACCGTGTCGGTGATCAACACGGCGACGGACACGGTCGTCGCGACGATCTCCGTTCCCGACCGGCCCCAGTACGTGGCAGTGGACCCCGTACGAGCCCGCGCCTATGTGACCAAGGACGACTCGAACAACGTCACGGTGATCGACACCGGCAGCAACACGGTCGTGGGCAGCATCGATGTCGGTGCTGCCCAAGGTGCGGTGGCGGTGGACCCCAATCGGGCACGCGCCTATGTGGCCGTCCTCGGCGTCGGTGTCGCCGTGATCAACACGAAGACCGGCGCGATCGTCGACACCATCCCCGTCGCGGGCGGCCCGAACGTGGTGGCTGTCGACCCCTCTCGTGCACGCGTCGACGTCACGAGCTCCGATGCGGACGAACTGTCGGTGATCAACAGCAACACCAACACGGTCACCGGGACCGTTCCCGTCGGTGACGGGCCGCTCACCGTGGCGGAGGACCCGGTTCACGGTCGCGCCTTCGTGACCAACTTGCAGGCGGACACGGTGTCGGAGGTGGACACCCCTTCCAACAGCGTGACGGCCACCGCTCACTCCGGCAACGGCCCGATCGGAGTGGACGTGGACCCCGCGCTGAATCGCGCGTACGTGGCCAACGGCGGCTCGAACAGCGTGTCCGTGATCAACGTCAACTCCCAGACGGTGAGCACTGTCCCGGTCGGTCAGCAGCCGTTCGGGGTGGGGGTGGACCGGGTCCGGCATCGCATCTACGTCACCAACGCCTTGTCCGACACGGTTTCGGTGATCAGCGCCAGCCACATCGTGGTCGCCACCATCCCTGTCGGCTACCAGCCCAGCGGAATCGCAGTGGTGAGCTGACCCCTGCGTCTTGATCCGAGCGAGTGGGCGGTGGTGGCGACCCCGACGCGGCACCCACCGCTCTCGCGTCTCCGCAGCTCACATCGTTTCTGCACGGGTGACTGCTGGTGGGGCGGGTGGGACTCGAACCCACGGCCGACGGATTATGAGTCCGCTGCTCTAACCGGCTGAGCTACCGCCCCATAGCGGCGTGTCGCGTACATGTGTGCGCGCCGTCTGCCGCAGCATAGCCGCTCATACGATCTCCTGCTTCGGATGGTCGGCTTCCGCGGCCCTTCATGGCCTTGAGGACCGCGCCGCGGGCGTGACGGTTCCACCGGACATGAAAAAGGACCCCTGAGGGGTCCTCGTTCAACAAGCTCCCCCGACTGGACTCGAACCAGTAACCTGCCGGTTAACAGCCGGCTGCTCTGCCAATTGAGCTACGGAGGACCGAGCTCCCCCGACTGGACTCGAACCAGTAACCTGCCGGTTAACAGCCGGCTGCTCTGCCAATTGAGCTACGGAGGAATGCCTCGTTGCATCGAACGCACCTACCTGGCTGTTCGCCGGGGGGCGCGCGCTCGCTGCGACACATACATTAGCGCAAGCAGGGGGGTGCTCCGCCAATCGGTACTCCCCTGCCCCCGACCCCGGACCACAGAACGACCGCAGACCTACGCAAGGAAAGGTGGCCGCCATGCGCTACCGGCTCACGTTCGTCGCCGGACTCGCCGTGGGATACGTGCTGGGCGCGAAGGCCGGGCGCGAGCGCTACGAGTTGCTGAAGAAGTCCGCCCGGCGGATCGCGGAGAACCCCGCCGTCCGCAACACGGCGGAGGCGGCGGCCCAGCAGGGGCTGCGGATCGCGGGCGGGGCCGCCCACACGGTGGGCGACAAGGTCACGGACCACCTTCCCGACTCGGTGACCCGGCGCGTCCGTTCCCTGCGCGAGCGCAACCCGTACGGCACCGACGAGGACGACTGGGGCACCAGCAACACCTAGCGCCCCGCCCCTACCCGCCGCCTTTGGCCAAAGCAGGCCCCGCGCTACGGCAGAATTTGCGCCATGGGGATAGTCGCCGGGTTGGACAGCTCGCCCGATTTCACTCGCATCATCGTCTGCGACACGGACACCGGGGCCGTGATCCGGCAGGGCTATGCGCCGCACCCGGTGGAGAACTCCGAGGGCGGCCGCCCCGCCGACGTCGATCCGCAGGCCTGGCTGCTGTCCCTGGGCGAGGCCGCCGGCGGCGGTCTCCTGGAGGGCGTGCAGGCCATCGGCGTCTCCGCGCAGGCGAACGCGCTGATCCCGCTCGACGCCCAGGGCAACACCGTGCGGCCCGCGATGGTCGGCGGCGACAAGCGGGCGCAGGTCGCGGCGGCCGACCTCATCGACGGGCTCGGCGGACGCGAGGCGTGGGCGCAGGCGGTGGGCTGTGTGCCCCAGGCCGCCCGGCCGGTGACCAAGCTGCGCTGGCTCGCCAAGAACGAACCCGAGAACGCGCTCCGTACGGCGGGCCTGCTCCAGGCCCACGACTGGCTGGTGTGGCAGCTGCTCGGCCGGCCGGGCAGGCGGACCACGGACCGCGGCGGCGCGTCCGGGACCGGGTACTGGTCCGCCGCCACCGGCGGCTACCGGCCCGACCTGGTCGAGCTGGCGCTCGGTCACCAGGCCATGCTGCCCGAGGTTCTCGGCCCGGCGGACGCGGCCGGTACGACGCCGGAGGGGCTGCTGATCTCCGCCGGCACCGGCGAGACCATGGCCGCCGCCTTCGGGCTCGGCATCGGGCTGGGCGACGCCGTCGTGTCACTGGGGGCCTCCGGGTCCGTGATGGCCGTACACCCCGAGGCGCTCGCCGACCAGAGCGGGATGATCACGTCGCTGGCCGACGCCACCGGCATGCATCTGCCCGTCGTGACCACCCTGAACGCCGTACGGGCCCTGCGCGGCACCGCCGAACTCCTCGGGGTGCCCGACCTGGAGAGCCTGTCCGACCTGGCCATGAAGTCGACCCCGGGGGCGCACGGGCTGGTGCTGCTGCCCTATCTGGAGGGCGAGCGGACGCCGAATCTGCCGCACACCGCCGGGACGCTCGCCGGGCTGCGTCGTGAGTCGATGAAGCCGGAGCACCTGGCGCGGGCGGCCTTCGAGGGCATGCTGTGCGGGCTCGCGGACGCGCTGGACGTGCTGCGTGGCCGGGGCGTGGAGGTGCGGCGCGTCTTCCTGCTCGGCCCGGCCGCCGAGCTGGCCGCCGTGCAGGCGGCGGCGCCCCCGCTCTTCGGCGCGCAGGTCGTCGTACCGCAGCCCGCCGACTACGCCGCACTCGGCGCCGCCCGGCAGGCCGCCTGGGCGCTCGGCGTCTCCCAGGGCACCCTCGACCCGCGCACCCCGCCCGTCTGGCAGGACCCCGCCGCCCAGGTCCTGGATCCGGGGGACGAGCTCGCGGTGGGCCAGGCGGTGCGGCAGCAGTACGTGTCCGTGCGGGAGCAGACCCATCCGGGGGCCTTGCGGGCGTAGCCGTCCGGGGCGTGGCGGGCGCAGGACCCGCCCCGCCCCCGGCAGGGCCCGTGGCCGCAAGACGTAGGGCCCGAGGCCGACTTGGGGTCGGTCCTTGTTCCGCTGTTGGGTTAATCGGTTGAGGTAACACGGGTGGAGTGTCGGACGATAGGGGCCAAGGACCCATCGATCGCCCCATCGCCGACTCCGAGAGACGCAGCGTGCTCATACGACTTCTACGGGCCTATCTCAGGCCGTACAAAAAACCCATAGCGCTCCTGGTCCTGCTGCAGTTCCTGCAGACCTGCGCCACCCTCTACCTGCCCACGCTGAACGCCGACATCATCGACAACGGTGTCGTGAAGGGCGACACGGGCTACATCCTGTCCTTCGGTGCGCTGATGATCGGCGTCTCGCTGGCGCAGGTCGTGTGCAACATCGGTGCCGTGTACTTCGGCGCCCGGACCGCGTCGGCGCTCGGCCGGGACGTGCGCCGGGCCGTCTTCGACCGCGTGCAGTCCTTCTCCGCGCGGGAAGTGGGCCACTTCGGCGCGCCGTCGCTCATCACCCGTACGACCAATGACGTACAGCAGGTTCAGATGCTGGTCCTGCTGTCGTTCACGCTGATGGTGTCGGCGCCCATCATGTGCGTGGGCGGTATCGTCCTGGCACTCGGCCTTGATGTGCCCCTGACCGGAGTGCTGGCCGCGGTGGTGCCGGTGCTGGGCATCTGCGTGACGCTGATCGTGCGCCGGCTGCGCCCGCTGTTCCGCGCCATGCAGGTCCGCCTGGACACGGTGAACCGGGTGCTGCGCGAGCAGATCACCGGCAACCGGGTCATCCGCGCCTTCGTCCGGGACGAGTACGAGAAGGGCCGCTTCGGGAAGGCGAACACCGAACTCACCGAGATGCAGCTGGCCACCGGTCAGATGCTCGCGCTGATGTTCCCGGTCGTGATGACGGTGGTGAACCTGTCGTCGATCGCGGTCGTGTGGTTCGGCGCGCACCGCATCGCCAGCGGCGGGATGGCGATCGGCGATCTGACCGCGTTCCTCGCCTACCTGATGCAGATCGTCATGTCCGTGATGATGGCGACCTTCATGTTCATGATGGTGCCGCGCGCGGAGGTGTGCGCCGAGCGCATCCAGGAGGTCCTGGGGACCGAGTCCAGCGTGGTGCCGCCCGTCGCCCCGGTCACGGAGCTGCGCCGCCACGGTCACCTGGAGATCCGCGGCGCCGGGTTCCGCTACCCGGGTGCCGAGGAGCCCGTCCTGAAGGGCATCGACCTGATCGCGCGCCCGGGTGAGACGACGGCCGTGATCGGCTCCACGGGCAGCGGCAAGTCGACGCTGCTCGGGCTGGTCCCGCGGCTGTTCGACGCGACCGACGGCGAGGTGCTCGTGGACGGAATCGGTGTGGCGAGCGTGGCCCCCGAGCTGCTCGCGAAGACGGTCGGGCTGGTGCCGCAGAAGCCGTACCTGTTCGCGGGCACGGTGGCGACCAACCTGCGTTACGGCAATCCGGACGCCACCGACGAGGAGCTCTGGCAGGCGCTGGAGGTGGCGCAGGGCAAGGACTTCGTGCGGAAGCTGGAGGGCGGCCTGAACGCGCCGATCGCGCAGGGCGGCACGAACGTCTCCGGCGGTCAGCGCCAGCGGCTCGCCATCGCCCGTACGCTCGTGCAGCGCCCGGAGATCTACCTCTTCGACGACTCCTTCTCCGCCCTCGACTACGCCACCGACGCGGCCCTGCGCGCGGCGCTCGCCCGCGAGACCGCCGAGGCGACGGTCGTGATCGTCGCCCAGC
The DNA here is from genome assembly GCF_040645355.1 of Streptomyces sp. NPDC046805. Taxonomy (NCBI): domain Bacteria; kingdom Bacillati; phylum Actinomycetota; class Actinomycetes; order Kitasatosporales; family Streptomycetaceae; genus Streptomyces; species Streptomyces sp. NPDC046805. Next base: position 91,657 of record NZ_JBEYYC010000028.1, read on the forward strand.
GCGTGGCGACCATCCGGGACGCCGACCGGATCGTGGTCCTGGACGAGGGCCGGGTCGTGGGCACCGGACGCCACCGGGAGCTCATGGCCGACAACGAGACCTACCGGGAGATCGTGCTCTCCCAGCTCACGGAAGCGGAGGCTGCCTGATGGCCGGGCCCATGGGACGCATGATGGCCGGGGGCGGCCCCGACCAGCGCTCGATGGACTTCAAGGGGTCGGGCAAACGCCTCGTCGCCCGGTTCAGGCCCGAGCGCCTCACTCTCTACACGCTGCTGACGTGCGTGGTCGTCAGCGTGGCCCTCAACGTGATCGGCCCGAAGATCCTCGGCAAGGCCACCGACCTGGTCTTCTCCGGCATCGTCGGGCGGCGGATGCCGGCCGGTGCGAGCAAGGAGCAGGTGCTCCAGGCGATGCGCGCGCGGGGCGACGGCGCCATCGCGGACATGCTGAAGAGCACCGACTTCACCCCGGGCAAGGGCATCGACTTCGGCGCGGTCGGCAGCGTGCTGCTGCTCGCGACGGGCATCTTCCTGCTGGCCGGTCTGCTGATGGCGGTGGCGACGCGGCTGGTGAACCGGACCGTGAACCGCACGATGTACCGGATGCGCCAGGACGTGCAGGCGAAGATGTCGCGGCTGCCGCTGTCGTACTTCGACCGGCGCCAGCGCGGCGAGGTGCTCTCCCGGGCCACCAACGACATCGACAACATCGGCCAGACGCTCCAGCAGTCGATGGGGCAGCTCATCAACGCGGTGCTGACCGTCATCGGTGTGCTCGCGATGATGTTCTACGTCTCCTGGATCCTGGCGCTGGTCGCCCTCGTCACGGTCCCGCTGTCGGCCGTCGTCGCCACCCGCGTCGGCAAGCGCTCGCAGCCGCACTTCGTCGAGCAGTGGCGCACCACCGGCAAGCTGAACGCGCACATCGAGGAGATGTACACCGGGCACACCCTGGTGAAGGTGTTCGGACGCCAGGAGCAGTCGGCGCAGGCGTTCGCCGAGCAGAACGACGCGCTGTACGAGGCCGGGTTCAGGGCGCAGTTCAACAGCGGGGTGATGCAGCCGCTGATGATGTTCGTGTCGAACATCAACTACGTGCTGGTGGCGGTGGTCGGCGGTCTGCGGGTCGCGTCCGGCGCGCTGTCCATCGGTGACGTGCAGGCCTTCATCCAGTACTCGCGGCAGTTCTCGATGCCTCTGACCCAGGTCGCCTCGATGGCGAACCTGGTGCAGTCGGGCGTCGCCTCGGCCGAGCGGATCTTCGAACTCCTGGACGCGGAGGAGCAGGAGGCGGATCCGGTGCCGGGCGAGCGGCCGGCGGAGCTGCGCGGGCGGGTGGCGCTGGAGGGCGTGTCCTTCCGGTACGACCCCGAGAAGCCGCTGATCGAGGACCTGTCGCTGAAGGTCGAGCCGGGTCACACGGTCGCGATCGTCGGCCCGACCGGCGCGGGAAAGACCACACTGGTCAATCTGCTCATGCGGTTCTACGACGTCTCCGGCGGGCGCATCACCCTCGACGGCGTCGACATCGCGAAGATGTCGAGGGACGAACTCCGGTCCGGGATCGGCATGGTGCTGCAGGACACCTGGCTGTTCGGCGGCACGATCGCGGAGAACATCGCGTACGGCGCCGCGCGCCAGGTCACCCGGGGCGAGATCGAGGAGGCCGCGCGGGCCGCGCACGCCGACCGGTTCGTCCGTACGCTGCCCGACGGCTACGACACCGTGATCGACGACGAGGGCATGGGCGTCAGCGCCGGCGAGAAGCAGCTCATCACGATCGCGCGGGCGTTCCTGTCCGACCCGGTCATCCTGGTGCTGGACGAGGCGACGAGCTCCGTCGACACCCGGACCGAGGTGCTGATCCAGAAGGCGATGGCCAAACTGGCGCACGGGCGTACGTCGTTCGTCATCGCGCACCGGCTGTCGACCATCCGGGACGCCGACACGATCCTGGTGATGGAGAACGGCTCGATCGTCGAACAGGGCACGCACACGGATCTGTTGGCCGCGGACGGTGCCTACGCACGGCTGTACAAGGCGCAGTTCGCGCAGGCGGTGGCCGAGGTCGACTGACCGTACGCCGTCGTCCAGGGGGCCGCTCGCTTCGGCGAGCGGCCCCTTCTCAGTCCAGGTAGCCGCGCAACTGGTCCGCGAACGCGTGGTCGCGGAGCTTGTTCAGGGTCTTGGACTCGATCTGGCGGATCCGCTCCCGGGTGACGCCGAAGATGCGCCCTATCTCCTCCAGGGTGCGCGGGCGGCCGTCGGCGAGTCCGTACCGCAGCTGGACGACCTTCCGCTCGCGCTCCCCCAGCGTCGACAGCACCGCCTCCAGGTGCTCGCGCAGCAGCAGGAAGGCCGCGGACTCGACGGGGCTGGCGGCGTCGCCGTCCTCGATGAGGTCACCGAGGGCGACGTCCTCCTCCTCGCCGACGGGTGCGTGCAGCGAGACGGGTTCCTGGGCGAGCCGCAGCACCTCGCTGACCCGCTCGGGCGGCAGGTCGAGATGGGCGGCGACCTCGGCCGGCGTGGGCTCGTAGCCGCGCTCCTGGAGCATGCGGCGCTGGACGCGCACGACCCGGTTGATCAGCTCGACGACGTGCACGGGGACGCGAATGGTGCGGGCCTGGTCGGCCAGGGCGCGGGACATGGCCTGCCGGATCCACCAGGTGGCGTACGTCGAGAACTTGTAGCCGCGGGCGTAGTCGAACTTCTCGACCGCCCTGATCAGCCCGAGGTTTCCCTCCTGCACCAGATCCAGCATGGTCAGCCCGCGCCCGACGTACCGCTTGGCGACGGAGACCACGAGTCGCAGGTTGGCCTCGATGAGCCGGCGCTTGGCCATCCGTCCCATGACGACCAACCGGTCCAGGTCGAGGGCGAGTTCGCAGTCCAGGTCGGGGGTGGTGACCAGTTTCTCCTCGGCGAACAGACCGGCTTCGACCCGGCGGGCGAGGTCGACCTCCTCGGCCGCGGTGAGCAGCGGGATGCGGCCGATCTCGCGCAGGTACTGGCGGAACAGGTCCGAGGAGGGGCTGCCGGTCTCGGTGCGGGCGGCGGCCGGTCCGGCGACGGGCTCGGGGGCCTCGGGGGCGGCGAGCGCCTCGGCGGGCGGCTGCGCGGCCGCCACGTCGACCGACTCCACCGGGTCCGCCGGCTGCGGGGGTACGTCCATGAAGACGCCGGTCGCGGCATCCGTCCCGGGGGCAGGCGCGTCCTGCGTGTCCATGTCGGTCTGGGTGAGGGTCTGGGTCTGCACGGGAGCGACCTCCAGGATGATCGCTGCCAAGGTGTGCGGCAGCGGTACTTCGGGAGCGGAGTCGACGGCCTCGCCGCTGTCCGTCCCGTACGTGTTGAGCGGAACCGCGGGGATCAGGGATCCGTGGGGGACGGACCGGCCGCGCTCCGAGGACTCAGGCACCGCAACCCAGTGTGGGGTAAGACACACAGCCGCCACGAGGGGCGTGCGGTGACTTTTTGCGTCCGGTCCGTGACCGCGTGGTTACTCAGTCGTCCCGCGGTGGGCTCAGAGAGCCGACGCGCCGCGCTCCCGCAGCGCCTGTCCGTACTGCTGCAGCACCCACAACTCGTTCTGGACGGACGCCAGATGGGCGGGATCGCCGCCCGTTCCGAGGCGGGTGAGGGTGCTCTGCACCTCCTGGATGCGGCGGTCCACGGCGCGGCGGCGGACCCAGACCAGCTGTTCGCCCGCATAGGCCTCGTCGACCGTGCGGCGCATGATCGCCTCGACCGCCAGCTCCGTCACCATCGCGCGCACGGTGTCGTCGGGAGCCGCGTCGCGGACGCTGATCAGGTACTCCTGCGGGTCCTGTACGCCGTACTCGGCGCCGCCCGTCTCCATGATCGCCTGGCGTACGGCCGCGTACGGGGCGGCGGTGAACTCGTCGATGCCGTACGCGTCGAACGCCGGGGACACCAACTCCGGCCGCTGGAGGGCGAGTTTGAGCAGCTCGCGTTCCGTGGCGTACACCGGGTTGCGCAGGTTGAGGGCCGGCCCGGACGCGGCGGGGCGTGCGGGCGCCGCCTCGTACTGCTGCGGACCACGCGCCGGCGCCGGGCCCTTGCCGCCGCGCTCGCGGGCCCAACGGGCCAGCTGGGCCACCCGCTTGACCACGAACTGGGTGTCCAGGATGCCGAGCATGCCGGCCAGCTCGACCGCGACCTCGTGCTGGGCGCCGCTGTTCTTGATGCGGGCGACGATCGGTGCCGCCTCGTCCAGGGCGGCCGCGCGGCCGGCCGGGGTGTTCAGGTCGTAGCGGGCGACGATCTGGCGGAGCGCGAACTCGAAGAGCGGCGTGCGGGGTTCGGTCAGGTCGGCCACCGCCTCGTCGCCCTTCGCCAGGCGCAGCTCGCAGGGGTCCATGCCGTCCGGCGCGATGGCGATGTACGTCTCGGCGGCGAACTTCTGATCGTCCTCGAAGGCGCGCAGGGCCGCCTTCTGGCCGGCCGCGTCGCCGTCGAAGGTGAAGATGACACGTGCCGATCCGTTGTCCATCAGCAGGCGGCGCAGGATCTTGATGTGGTCGCCGCCGAAGGCCGTACCGCAGGTCGCGATCGCGGTCGTGACGCCCGCGAGGTGGCAGGCCATCACGTCGGTGTAGCCCTCGACGACCACCGCGCGGCTGGCCTTCGCGATCTCCTTCTTGGCCAGGTCGATGCCGTACAGCACCTGGCTCTTGCGGTAGATCGGCGTCTCGGGGGTGTTCAGGTACTTCGGGCCGTTGTCGGCCTCGTACAGCTTGCGCGCGCCGAAGCCGACGACCTCGCCGCCGATGTCGCGGATCGGCCACATCAGGCGGCCGCGGAAGCGGTCGATGGGGCCGCGGCGGCCCTCCTGGGACAGGCCGGAGAGGGTCAGCTCCTTGTCGGTGAAGCCCTTGCCGCGCAGGTAGCGGGTGAGGTGGTCCCAGCCCTGGGGGCTGTAGCCGACGCCGAAGTGCACGGCGGCGGCCTGGTCGAAGCCGCGCTCGGCGAGGAAGATCCGGCCGGTCTCGGCCTCGGGGCTGGTGGCGAGCTGCTCGGCGTACCACTGCGCCGCGATCTTGTGGGCCTCGACCAGGCGGATCCGCTCGCCGCGCTGGTGGGCCGGGTTGTAGCCGCCCTCCTCGTAGCGCAGCGTGATGCCGGCCTGGGCGGCGAGGCGCTCGACCGCCTCCGAGAAGGAGAGGTGGTCGACCTTCATCACGAACGTGATGGTGTCGCCGCCCTCCTGGCAGCCGAAGCAGTGGAAGAGCCCCTTGCTCGGGCTGACCTGGAAGGAGGGCGACTTCTCGTCGTGGAACGGGCACAGCCCCTTGAGGTTGCCGCCGCCCGCGTTGCGCAGCTGGAGGTACTCGGACACCACGGCGTCGATCGGGACCGCGTCCCGTACCGCCTTCACGTCCTCGTCGTTGATCCGTCCTGCCACGCAGCGATTCTACGGGGCGCAGCCGACACCCTCGGGTGCGTCACGCGTCTCGGCGCTCAGGAGACGAGGCCGGCGAGCGGAACGTGCGGGTCCGCCAGGGCCTCCGTGTCCACCTGGGCCCCGGAGCGGATGAGCCGCTGGATCGGATCTGTGACGTCCCACACGTTCACGTTCATTCCGGCCAGCACGCGCCCCTCCTTCAGCCAGAAGGCGATGAACTCCCGCTTGCCCGCGTCCCCGCGGATCACCACCTCGTCGTACGACCCCGGCGGCGCCCACCCGCTGTACTCCATCCCCAGGTCGTACTGGTCGGAGAAGAAGTAGGGCACGCGGTCGTAGGCGACGTCCTTGCCGAGCATCGCGCGGGCCGCCGCGGGGCCGCCGTTGAGCGCGTTCGCCCAGTGGTCGACCCGCAGCCGGGTGTCGAAGAGGGCCGACGGGAGGGAGGCGACGTCGCCGGCCGCGTGGATGTCGGGGTCGGAGGTGCACAGCCGCTCGTCGACCGCGATGCCGCCGCCCTCGGCCCGGTCGGCGAGCGCGAGGCCCGCGGCCTCCGCCAGCCCCGTGCGCGGAGCGGCGCCGATCGCCGCCAGCACGTCGTGCGCCGGGTGCTCCTCGCCGTCGTCGGTGCGGGCGGCGAGCACCACGCCGTCCTGGCCGACGATCTCGGCGAGGCAGACGCCGAAGTGGAAGCGGACGCCGTGCTCGCGGTGCAGCTCGGCGAAGAGGTTGCCGAGCTCGGGCCCGAGCACGCCGTACAGCGGGGTCGGCTCGGGCTCGATCACCGTGACCTCGGCGCCGTACTCGCGGGCCGCCGCCGCGACCTCCAGGCCGATCCAGCCGGCGCCCGCGATCACGAGGTGGCCGTTGTCCCGGCCGAGCGAGGCCAGCACGCCCTTGAGCCGCTCGGCGTGGGCGAGGCGGCGCAGGTGGTGCACGCCGGCGAGGCCCGTGCCGGGGACGTCGAGGCGGCGGGGCTCGGCGCCGGTGGCGAGGAGGAGCTTGTCGTAGTGGACGAGGGTGCCGTCGTCGCCGAGGCGGACCGTCTTCGCCTCGCGGTTGATCGCGTCGACGGTCTGGCCGAGATGCAGCTCGATGTCGTTCTGCGCGTACCAGGCCGGCTCGTGCACGAAGACGCTGTCGCGCTCCTCCTTGCCGAGGAGGTAGCCCTTGGACAGCGGCGGGCGTTCGTAGGGGTGGTCGCGTTCGTCGCAGATCAGTATCACGCGCCCGGTGAAGCCCTCCGTACGCAGCGTCTCGGCTGCCTTGGCTCCCGCCAGGCCCCCTCCGACGATGACGAATGTCTGATCCGCGTCGACCACTTGATGCCTCCTCGTCAGCGTGCCGCCACATGCGAGCGTCCCGCACAGAGCGTGATGCGGGAAGGGGGAGTGACCCGATCAGGCCACGGAGGGTCACGTTCCCGTCCCACGCGCCTCGTCAGTCCCACGTCCCGGTCATGCACGTCCTGTCAGGCGCGCGTGCAGGGAGCGGGCGGAGGCGTCGGTGAGGGAGGCTATCTGATCGACGATCACACGCTTACGGGCGTGGTCGTCCCGCGCCGCGTCGAACAGCGCGCGGAACTGCGGGTCCAGGCCGTCGGGAGCGCGCGCGGTGAGCGCCTCGGCCAGTTCGGCGACGACGATGCGCTGGTCGGCGCGGAGCCGCTCCTGCTCGGCGCGCTGCATGACGTACCGGTCGGCGACCGCCTTGAGGACCGCGCACTCCATACGGGTCTCCCGCGGTACGACGAGTTCGGCGCCGTAGCGCGTGAGCCGCCCGCTGCCGTACGCCTCGCGCGTGGCGCCCTCCGCGGCCAGGCAGAAGCGGCCGATGAGCTGGCTGGTGGCGTCCTTGAGGCGGGCCTGCGCGACCGCCGTGCCGTCGTACCCGTGCGGCCACCACTCCTCGTCCTGGAGCCGGTCGAGGGCGGCGGCGAGCTCGGCCGGGTCGGTGCCGGCCGGGACGTACCGCCCGACGGCCACCGCGAAGACCTCCTGCCGCTCGGGCTCGGCGTGCAGGCAGTTGGGGTCGATGTGGCCGGCGTGCAGGCCGTCCTCGACGTCGTGCACCGAGTACGCCACGTCGTCCGACCAGTCCATGACCTGGGCCTCGAAGCACGTGCGCGTGCCGGGGGCCTCCTTGCGGACCCAGTCGAAGACCGGCCGGTCGTCCTCGTACACACCGAACTTGGGCGACGCCGGGTCGGTGGGGTGGCCGCCGAGCGGCCAGGGGTACTTGGTGGCGGCGTCGAGGGCGGCGCGGGTCAGGTTGAGGCCGACGGAGCCCTCTTCGGTGAAGCGCTTGGGCTCGATGCGGGTCAGGAGCCTGAGCGACTGGGCGTTGCCCTCGAAGCCGCCGCAGTCCTCGGCGAACTCGTTGAGGGCCTGCTCGCCGTTGTGCCCGAAGGGCGGGTGCCCCAGGTCGTGGGAGAGACAGGCCGCCTCGACCAGGTCCGGATCGCAGCCGAGGGCCGCGCCCAGCTCGCGGCCGATCTGGGCGCACTCCAGGGAGTGGGTGAGCCGGGTGCGGGGGCTGGCGTCCCAGGCGGTGACGCTGCGCTCGCCGGGCGTGACGACCTGGGTCTTGCCCGCGAGGCGACGGAGCGCCGCGCTGTGCAGGATGCGGGCGCGGTCGCGTTGGAAGGCGGTGCGGCCTGGGCGTTTGTCCGGCTCGGGTGCCCAGCGGGCGGCTGACGCCGGGTCGTAGCCGGAATGCGGTGCGGGTGCCATGGTTCGACAGTAAGCGTCGGCTGTGACGATCGGGTGCTGCCGTGCGCCTGCTCGTCTGCCGGGTTCTGTTTTCGGGCGGGTGCGGGTTTGCTGTCGCTGGGCGCGCAGTTCCCCGCGCCCCTCAGGCAACCGCAGTCACCGGGGTTGCGCATACCTGGTCGTAGCGGTGCAGGATCAGGTGGGTCATCGCCTCGTGGGTGCCCAGGGGGGCCGAGGCTATCCACGGGGCCGCCTTCGCGCACTCGGTGGAGAAGCGGCCGGGGGCCGTGAAGCAGGACGCGACCGCTACCCGGTGGCGGCCGCGGGCGGCCAGTTGGCGCAGGGCTCCGCGGACCGTCGGCTCGGCGGCGGAGGCGTAGGCGGGGATGACCGGGACGCCCAGGCGGGTCGCGAGGAGGCGGGCCGTGCGGCGGGTGTCGGCCGCCGAGTCGGGGTCGCGGGAGCCGGCGGCGGCCAGGACCACCGCGTGCGTACGGAGCGTGGCCTCGTCCGCGCCGGCGGGCCAGCCGGCCTCGACGAGGCGGTCGTACAGGGTCTCCACGAGCAGCGGGTGCGGCCCGAGCGGCGGGGCCACGCGCGCGGGTACGCCGGAGGCGGCGACCATCTCCGGGATGTCCCGCTTGACGTGGTGGCCGCGGCTGAGGAGCAGCGGGACGAGTACGGCGGGGGTGTTGCCGAGGCGGGCGAGGGTGTCGGGGAGTCGCGGCTCGTCGAGCTCGATGTGTCCGAGGCGCACGGGGAGGGCGGGGCGCAGCGTGCTGACCCGGTCGGCGAGCGCGCGGACGGTGCGCAGCGCGCGCGGGTCGCGGCTGCCGTGCGCCACGAGGACGAGCGCGGGCGGCCTGGGGCGGCGCCTGCCGTCGAGCGAGACGAGGCGGAGCTGTCCGGCCAGTCGGCTGCCGATGCTGTTCATGAGGTGCGCGGTGCTGGAGAGGTCGAGGGGGGACTCGTCGCGAGGAGGGTTCGCCGCCGTCATGGAACGATCCTGGCGGCCGGAGATTGCGCCGCCGTTGCGTGGTGGTGACAGGTATTTTCCGGGGGTTCACGGCGGGGGTCCGCACCGCGTGAGCCGAACCGGATCACCGTACGCCGCGTCTTCGATGGTCGAGCCGACCTGGGACCGCTGGGGGGACCGTATGAAGATCCACCGACCGCGCCTGCCGAGATCGCGTACGGGCCGACGGCGCCTGGTGCAGGCCGTGATGGCCGGATGCGTGCTGGCGCTTCTTCCGGCGACGTGGCTGTTCGTGTCGACGGCCGGCCGGCTGGGGACGGCCGCGGACGCACCGCGCACCGACGTCGCCGTCGTCTTCGGCGCGGGCCTGTGGGACGGCGAGCCGTCGCCGTACCTCGCGCACCGCCTGGACGCGGCGGCACGGCTGTACCGCGCGGGCCGGATCGAGGTCGTCCTCGTCACCGGCGACAACAGCCGCAGGGACTACGACGAGCCGGACGCCATGCGCACCTATCTGACGCGGCACGGCGTCCCGGGGGCGCGCATCGTCAGCGACTACGCCGGCTTCGCCACCTGGGACTCCTGCGCCCGCGCGAAGAGGGTCTTCGGCGTCGACCGGGCCGTCCTGATCAGCCAGGGCTTCCACATCCGGCGGGCGGTCGCCCTGTGCGAGGCGGCGGGCGTCGACGCGTACGGCATCGGTGTCGCCGACAAGCACGACGTCACCTGGTACTACGGCGGCACCCGCGAGGTCTTCGCGGCGGGCAAGGCGGCCCTGGACGCGCTGTTTCGTCCGGACCCGCACTTCCTCGGGCCGAGGGAGCCGGGGGTGCGGCGGGCGCTGGCCGCCGGCCGGTGAGGGCGGGGCCTCACGGCGGGCGGTGAGCGGGAGGGAGGGCGTCGTCCCCGTCACGTAACAGGGAGCCGTGACGAGCCGTAACACGTCCGAAGCACGCTGGGCGGCATGGAGAACACCTCGACGCCCACCCACTGCCCGTACTGCGCCCTCCAGTGCGGGATGAACGTGTCACCCGCGCCCGGGGGCGTCGACGTGGCCGGGCGGGCCGGCTTCCCGGTGAACCGGGGTGCGCTGTGCGGCAAGGGGCGTACGGCCGGTGCGGTGCTCTCCTCCCGGGTGCGGCTGACCTCCCCGCTGGTGCGCTCCGGCGACGGCACGCTCGTCCCCGCGTCCTGGGACGAGGCGCTGGACCGCATCGCCGTCGGGCTGTCCTCGGCCCGCAGGTCGTACGGCCCCGACGCGTGCGGAGTGTTCGGCGGGGGCGGGCTGACGAACGAGAAGGCGTACGCGCTCGGCAAGTTCGCGCGGGTGGTGCTCGGCACCTCGCAGATCGACTACAACGGCCGGTTCTGCATGTCGTCCGCGGCGGCGGCCGGCACGCGGGCCTTCGGCCTGGACCGGGGGCTGCCGTTCCCGCTGGAGGACATCCCGAGGACGGGCTGCGTGATCCTGGTCGGCGCCAATCCCGCCGAGACCATGCCGCCGTCGCTCCGCTTCTTCAGCGAACTGCGGGAGAACGGCGGCACGTTGATCGTGGTGGACCCCCGGCGCACGAGGACGGCCGAGGAGGCCGACCTGCATCTGGCACCCCGGCCGGGCACCGATCTCGCCCTGGCGCTGGGACTGTTGCACCTGGTGGTGGCCGAGGGCCGGACGGACGAGCCGTACATCCAGGAGCGCACCGTCGGCTGGGAGGAGGCGCGGGCGGCCGCGATGGCGCACTGGCCGGAGTACGTCGAGCGCGTCACCGGGGTGCCGGTCCCCCAACTCCGGGAAGCGGTACGAATGTTCTGCGAACCGTCGGCCGCGATGGTGCTCACGGCCCGCGGGCCCGAGCAGCACTCGAAGGGCACGGACACCGTGGGTGCGTGGATCAACCTGTGCCTGGCGACCGGGCGGGCAGGGCGTCCGCTGTCCGGGTACGGCTGTCTGACCGGGCAGGGCAACGGGCAGGGCGGGCGTGAACACGGCCAGAAGGCCGACCAGTTGCCCGGTTACCGCAAGCTGACCGATCCGGCGGCGCGGCGGCACGTGGCCGAGGTGTGGGGCGTGGATCCGGACAGCCTTCCCGGTCCGGGGCGCAGTGCGTACGAACTGCTCGACGCGCTGGGCACGGACATCCGCACGCTGCTGCTGATGGGCTCCAACCCGGTGGTGTCGGCGCCGCGCGCGGCACACGTCGAGGAGCGGCTGCGCTCGCTGGACTTCCTGGCCGTGGCGGACGTGGTGCTCTCGGAGACGGCGGCCCTCGCGGACGTGGTCCTGCCGGTCACGCAGTGGGCGGAGGAGACGGGCACGACGACCAGCCTGGAGGGCCGTGTGCTGCTGCGGCGGCAGGCGCTCACCCCGCCCGCCGGAGTCCGCAGCGACCTGCACGTCCTGCACCGACTCGCCGCCCGCCTGGGCGCGGAGAAGGGCTTCCCGACCGAACCCGAGGAGGTCTTCGACGAGCTGCGCCGGGCGAGCGCGGGCGGACCGGCGGACTACTCGGGCATCACCTACCGCCGACTCGCCGAGGAGGAGGGGGTGTTCTGGCCGTGTCCGGCGGCGGCCACGCCCGCGAGCGCCCACCCCGGCACGCCCCGCCTGTTCCTCGACCGGTTCGCCACCGAGGACGGGCGGGCCCGGTTCACCGCCGTGGCGCACCGGGCGTCGGCCGAGGAGCCGGACGCCGAGTACCCACTGCTGCTGACCACCGGCCGGGTGGTGTCCCAGTACCAGTCGGGCGCCCAGACCCGGCGGGTGGACGAGCTGAACACCGCCGCGCCGGGCCCGTTCGTCGAGCTGCACCCGCGGCTGGCGGCGCGGCTCGGGGCGGCCGACGGCGACCCGGTGGCCGTGGTCTCCCGGCGCGGTCGCGCGGTGGCGCCCGCGCGCGTCACCCCCGCCATCCGCCCGGACACCGTCTTCATGCCGTTCCACTGGCCCGGCGAGGGCCGCGCCAACACCCTGACCAACCCGGCGCTCGATCCGACGTCCCGGATGCCGGAGTTCAAGACGTGCGCGGTACGCGTGGAGGCCCTGCGACCGCGAGGGTGATCAGCGGCAGGCGCGCCAGTCGCCGCCCGCGATGATCCTGCCGCCGGCACGCAGACGGGCGGCGATCGCGGGTGCGGCGACATAGACCCAGGCGTGTGCGCTGCTGCCGTCGGCGCGTACGACGTCACGCTCGACGCGGTCGTACAGGCGGCGCGGGTCACCCGGGACGTACTCCTCCAACCGGTCGAGTTCGGCGAGCAGTTCACCGTAGGCCGCGGGCAACGCGGTGACGAGCTCCCCATGGACGACGCCGCCCGGCTCCTCGACGGCGTACGGATAGCCGGGGCCCTCGTAGAGCACCGCGCCCGGGAGACGGGCCGGTTCCTCGGCCCGCGTGCGGCCGCGCAGGAGCAGGTCGTGGTGGGGTTCACCGGGGCGAAGCGTGCCGTAGACGAAGAACGGCAGGACCGGCGGGACCGCGGAGATCGAAGAGATCACAGGATCGATTCTCTCCCCCCGCCACCTCCACACACTTCTCCACCGGGGCCCTATGGACATGCCCATGCCATGGCACCTTGAATCGCAAGCGACAGAAGCGTCGCCCCCACACGCCTCCAAGGCGTCTTCACAAGGAGACCGATGAGTCGGATACCGCACATCCGAGGATCCCGTCTCGCCGCCACGGCCGGTATCGCCGCGACCAGCGCCGCCCTGCTCGCCTCAGCACTCGCACCCGCACAGGCGGACGTAAGACCGACCCGGGCCACCGCGATCGAGAACGCGGCCTCAGTGCTGTCACAGTACGCCACGACTCTGGGACTCACGTCCGCGCAGGGCACCCACGTCCGCGACGTCATCGTCGACCCGGACGGCACCCAGCACGTGCGCTACGAGCGCACGTACCACGATCTCCCCGTTCTGGGCGGCGACTTCGTGGTCCACCTCGCCCCGAACGGCGCGTACCACAGCGCCGACCGCGCGACGAGGAGCCCGATCTCCCTCTCCTCGATCGTCCCGCAGCTGTCGGCCCCGAGGGCTGCCGACCTCGCGGTGAACGCGCTGCGCGCGGTCAACCTCGGCGAGACGCTGAAGAGCGTGACCGCCAAGCCGCAGCTGGTCGTCGACGCCGAGCACGGCGCGCCCCGGCTGGCCTGGCGCACCAACGCGATGGCCAAGGACTCCCTCGGCAACCCCGTCGCCCGCACGGTGCTGACGGACGCGCGCACGGGCACGCAGATCGACGCCTGGGACAGCATCGAGACGGCGACCGGCGACGGCCAGTCCCTCTACAGCGGGACGGTGCCGCTGGAGACCACGCAGTCCGGGTCGTCGTACCAGCTGAAGGACCCCACGCGCGGAGGCACGTACACCGGCGACACGGGGAACAAGACCGACTCGTGCATCCTCGTCATCTGCACGAGCCGCGCCGCGGCTCCGGTCTTCACCGACGCGGACAACCACTGGGGCTCGGGCACCTCGTCCGACCGCGCCTCGGCCGGCGTGGACGCGCAGTACGGCACCAACCAGACGTGGGACTTCTACAAGAACGTCTTCGGCCGCGTCGGCATCGGCGGCGACGGCAAGGGCTCGTTCAACCGCGTCCACTACGGAAGCAACTACAACAACGCCTTCTGGGACGACAGTTGCTTCTGCATGACGTACGGCGACGGTGACGGCTCGACCTTCGGTCCGCTGGTGTCGCTGGACGTGGCGGGCCACGAGATGACCCACGGCGTGACGTCCAAGACGGCCGGCCTGACCTATTCGGGCGAGTCCGGCGGCCTCAACGAGGCCACCTCGGACATCCTGGGCTCGCTGGTGGAGTTCCACGCGAACAACTCCTCCGACCCGGGTGACTACCTGATCGGCGAGAAGATCGTCCGTCCTGGCTTCGGCAAGACGGCGCTCCGCTTCATGGACAAGCCCTCGAAGGACGGCAAGTCCGCGGACTACTGGAGCTCTTCGGTCGGCAACCTCGATGTCCACTACTCGTCGGGTGTCGCCAACCACTTCGCGTACCTCCTCGCGGAGGGCAGCGGCGCGAAGACCGTCAACGGCGTCAACTACGACTCCCCCACCTACAACGGCTCCACGGTGACCGGGATCGGCCGGGACAAGATGGGGCAGATCTGGTACCGGGCGCTGACGGTCTACATGACGTCCTCGACCAACTACAAGGGCGCACGCACGGCGACGCTCAACGCGGCCAAGGACCTCTACGGCGCGGGCAGCACCGAGTACAACGCGGTGGCGGCGGCCTGGAGCGCGGTCAATGTGACCTGACCTGCTGACTGCGGGATCCGGCAGCCCTCGGTGTTTTCACGCCGGGGGCTGCCGTCGCGACCGCCGCGAACGGCCGGAACGCCCGCGGCGTCGCCGGGCACACGTCTCACTCGACGATCCGGCGAACCGGCTGCCCGGTCACACGGGCGATGGTCTCGAAATCGGCGTCCTCGTGCACGCCGAAAGGGCCGGTTCCGGCGAGACGAGGCCGAGGCCGTCGCACCTCTGCAGCCCCGCGGCCAGGGCGACGTGCGGGCACAGCACCCCTTCACCCACTTCGGGCCATCCGTTCGCGTTCACTTCCACGGCGGGCCGCCGTGCGCCCATGACCTGCCGGAACGCGCCCTGGACACCCCGCACGGGCGCCACCGAAGGCACCCGTTCGCCTCACCCCTGACGCCCTCTCGGGAAGCGGGCGCGGCCAAGTGCGCTTTACCTCGGTAGGGCAGGGGCGCGACCGACTCGGCGGCACATGGGGGTGTCGCGGGCCGTGCCCCGAAGTGAGTCGTTCTCGAGGGAGCACCATGCGACGCACCGCCCGTCTGCTGACCGGTACCGCGCTCGCCGCCGCCGCGGCCGGTCTCGCCTCCGCGCCCGCGTACGCCGCCGGCACCGGCACCCTGGAGGTGTTCCCCTCCAGCGTGGTGCCGGGCAGTCAGGTCACCGTGAACACCGCGGTGTGCGGGGACAAGGGCTCGGCGACGGGGGACGCCGGCGCGGTGGGCGCCGGCACGTTCACGCTGGCGCCCAGCGCGCACGAGGGCGACGCGATCGGCCAGTTCCGGGTGCCGCCGAGCGCGCAGCCGGGGACGTACGAGATCGTCGCGAAGTGCGCCGAGGGCGGCCGGCAGGTGACGGGCGACCTCGTGGTGACACTGAGCGCGGCGCCCGCACAGGTGCAGCCGCGAGGAAGCGTGAAGACGGGGGTCGGCGGCGCACTGGGCCCCGGCTCCGCACAGACCACGGCGGGCGTTGCGGCTCTGGCCGTCGCCGCCGCGGGCGGTACCTGGCTCCTGCATCGCCGGGCGAGAGGCGACGGGTTCTGACGGACACCCTCCGCTGTCCGTCGGCCGGTACCGCAAGCCCCGCCCCCTCCGGGTCCGACGCCCCTCGCGGCCCGGAGGGGGTAGGGGTTCCAGCTCCGGGAGAGGAGCGGGAGAGGAGTGCGTATGCGCAGGATCGGGGACACCGCCATAACCGCGGTCACCGTCGTCGCCCTGGGCTCCGGCATATGGCTGCTGGGAAGCGGCGCCGGGACGCACGCCCCGCCGCAGCCGACCGTCGCCGAGGGCAGCCCGGATCCGAGCGAGGAACGGCTCACCTCACCCGCGTTGCCGCCGTCCCCGCCGGACCGCATCCGCATCCCCTCGATCCGGGTGAACGCCCCCCTGATGGGCCTCGGCCTCACACGGTCCGGCAGCCTCGACGTGCCGCCGGCCGCGAACAAGAACCTCGCCGGCTGGTACGAGTCCGGGACCTCCCCCGGCGAGCGGGGCACCGCGATCGTCGCCGGACACGTCGACAACACCGAGGGACCCGCCGTCTTCTACGACCTCGGCGCCCTCCGGCGCGGCGCCGCCATCGAGATCGACCGGCGCGACGGCAGCGTGGCCGTGTTCACGGTGGACGCGGTCGAGGTCTACGCGGCGAAGGACTTCCCCGACGAGAAGGTGTACGGCGCCGCGAAGCGCCCGGAGCTGCGCGTGATCACGTGCGGCGGGGGCTATTCGAAGGCCACCGGCTACCAGGGCAACGTGGTCGTCTTCGCCCACCTCACCGGCAGCCGCTGAGCGAGGGCCTCACGCCGGCCACTGCTGGTACGCCAGGTTCGCCACCAGTGCGAACACCACGGTGAGCAGCACGACCCGGACGAATCCGCTGCCCTTCTTCAGCGCCGTACGCGCCCCCAGCGTCCCGCCCGCCAGGTTGAACACGGCCATCAGCGCGGCCAGTTGCCACAGGACCGTGCCCTGCCAGGCGAACGTGGCGAGGGCGCCCGCGTTGGTGCAGCAGTTGACAATCTTGGCCGTGGCGGAGGCGGTGACCAGGTCGAGGTGGAGGACGGCGGTGAGGGCGAGGACCAGGAAGGTGCCGGTTCCGGGCCCGATGAGACCGTCGTAGAAGCCGATCCCTAGGCCCGCGAAACCAATGGCGGCGAGGATCTGGCGCCGGGTGGCGGGACCCGGCGCGGGGGCGGTGCCGAAGGCGGGCCGCAGGATCACGAAGGCCGCCACGGCGAGCAGCACCACCATGATCACCGGCTTGAGCACGTCGGCGCTCATCCCGGCCGCGAGGAACGCCCCGGCCGAGGAGCCCGCCAGGGCCGCGAGGCCGATCCGGACGGCCGTGCGGACGTCGACGGGTGCTTTGCGGACGTACGTCACCGCCGCACCGGTCGTGCCGACGATGGCGACGGCCTTGTTGGTGCCGAGGGCGTACGCGGCCGGGATGTTCACCGGCAGCCCGAGAAGCAGCGCCGGGAGGAGCAGCAGTCCCCCGCCGCCCACCACCGCGTCGATCCAGCCGGCGGCGAGGGCGGCCAGGCAGAGCAGGGCGACCATCGTCACCGGTATGTCGGGCATGATCGGACCTTAGAGCCGGAATGAGTGGTCAGTGCACGTACCTGAGGAACTTCTGAGGTTCGGCACCCTCACACCCCCGCCCCTCCCCCGCTGAGCGCAGCGTTCCGCGCGGGAAACAGCCGTGATGCGGCCGGGTAACGTCGGCACCGCACGCTGCGTTGCATGACCTCGAAAACGCGTGTGGTGGTGATCGGCGCCGGCCTCGCGGGCGTACGTCTCGCCCGCCGGCTCGGTGAGCTCGGCACGCCCGCGCTGCTCGTCGGCGAGGAGGAGCACCGCCCGTACAACCGGGTCCTGCTCGCCGAGGTGCTGGCCGGGCGCTACGACCCCGACGTGATCGCGCTGCCGACGCCCGCCCGGCTGGTCCGGGCCCGGGTCACCGGAATCGACCGGGGCCGGCGCGTCCTGGAGTGCGCGGGCGACGTCACGGAGATCGCGTACGACACGCTGGTCCTCGCCACCGGCTCCAATCCCGTACTCCCGCCCCTGCGCGGCCTGTTCGACAGCTCAGGGCACGCGATCCAGGAACTCCCGGAAGGCGTCCACGCGTTCCGCACCATGGACGACTGCCTGGGCCTGGCCAAGGCGGTCCGGCCGGGCGTACGGGCCGTCGTCATCGGCGGCGGGCTGCTCGGCGTGTCCGCCGCCCGTGCGCTCGCCGTGCGGGGTGCGCAGGTGGTCCTCGCCCAGCAGGCCGAGCGGCTCATGGAGCGCCAGCTCGACCCGGGCGCGTCGCGGCTCGTGCTCCGGCACCTCACGGACCTGGGCGTCGAGGTGCACACCGAGTGCCGGGTGCGGGACGTGCGCTGCGTCGGCGGCGCGGTGCGGTCGGTGGAGCTGGCCGACGGGTACGCCCTCGCCGCCGACCTCGTGGTGGTCGCGTGCGGTGTCCGCCCGCGCGTGGGGCTCGCCGAGGGTGCGGGGCTCGCCGTACACCGGGGCGTCCTCGTCGACGACGCACTGCGCACCTCCGACCCGCACATCCACGCCGTCGGCGACTGCGCGCAGCACGCCGGCACGGTGTACGGCCTGGCCGCCCCGGCCCTCGAACAGGCAGACGCCGTGGCCGAGTTGCTGGCCGGGAACGCCGGCTCCCGCTACACCGGCACCCGTTCCCTGACCCGGCTGACGCTCTCCGCCCCCGAGGGCCCCGGCCATGACGCCGACGCCTTCGACCTCGCGGCGTTCGGCGAGACCGAGCCGCGCCCCGGCGACGAGGTCGTGCGGCTCGCCGACGCCACCCGGGGCACCTACCGCAAGGTCGTCGTCCGCGACGACCGCCTGGTCGGCGGGGTCCTCGTCGGCGCGCTCGGCACCGTCGGCGCGCTCGCCCGCGCCTGGGAGGGAGCGGAGCCGCTCCCCGCACCCGGCGCCCCGCTGCTCCACCTGCTCACCCACGACGGAGGCTGCTGATGCCCACGGACACGCCCGCGCCGGAGATGCCCGCGACGGACACGCCCACGATCGTGCTCGTCGGCCACGGCATGGTCGGCCAGCGCTTCCTCGAAGCGCTCGCCGAGCGCGGCCTGACGGCCACCCACCGCGTGGTCGTGCTGTGCGAGGAGCCGCGTCCGGCGTACGACCGCGTGCGTCTCACGTCGTACTTCTCGGGCCGCACACCGGACGACCTCTCCTTGACCGACAGGGAGTTCATCAAGGATCACGGCATCGAGCTGCACGTCGGCGACCCGGCGCAGCGCATCGACCGCTCGGCGAGGACGGTGACCGCGGCCTCCGGCCTGACCCTCGCCTACGACGCCCTGGTCCTGGCCACCGGCTCCTATCCCTTCGTACCGCCGGTCCCGAACAAGGACGCCGAGGGCTGTTTCGTCTACCGCACCATCGAGGACCTGCTCGCGATCGAGGAGTACGCGAAGACGCGGGCGGTGACGGGTGCGGTGGTCGGCGGCGGACTGCTCGGTCTGGAGGCGGCGGGCGCCCTCAAGGGCCTCGGACTCGCCACCCACATCGTGGAGTTCGCGCCGCGCCTGATGCCGGTGCAGGTCGACGAAGGAGGCGGCGCCGCGCTCCTTCGCACCATCGAGGACATGGGCCTGACCGTGCACACCGGCACGGGCACCCAGGAGATCGTGACGGACGCTTCCGGCGCCGTCACGGGCATGAAGCTGTCCGACGGCTCCGAACTGCCCACGGACATGGTGGTGTTCAGCGCCGGCGTCCGCCCCCGCGACCAACTGGCCCGCGACTGCGGCCTGGCGGTCGGCGAGCGCGGCGGCATCACGGTGGACGAGCAGTGCCGCACGGTGACGGACCCGCACGTGTTCGCGATCGGCGAGTGCGCGCTGGCGGCGGACGGCCGTGTGTACGGCCTGGTGGCCCCGGGCTACGAGCAGGCGGAGACGGCGGCCGCGACGATCGCCGCGGACGAGTCGTCCTTCACGGGCGCCGACCTCTCCACCAAGCTGAAGCTGCTCGGCGTGGACGTGGCGTCCTTCGGCGACGCGCACGGCACCGCCGAGGACTGCCTGGACGTCGTCTACGCCGACTCCCGCTCGGGCCTGTACAAGAAGCTGGTCATCGGCCGCGACGGCACGCTGCTCGGCGGCATCCTGGTCGGCGACGCGGAGGCGTACGGCACGCTGCGTGCCCTGACCGGATCGGTCCCGCCGGTCCCGCCGGAGCAGCTGGTGCTCCCGGCGGGTGCGGGCGCCCCGGCCGCGCTCGGGCCGACCGCCCTCCCCGACGAGGCAGTGATCTGCTCCTGCCACAACATCACCAAGAGCACGATCCGCGGGGCGGTGACGGAGCACTCCTGCACCACGGTCCCCGAGGTGAAGCAGTGCACCAAGGCCGGTACGGGCTGCGGCAGTTGCGTCAAGGTGCTGGGACAGCTGGTGACGGCGGAGCTGGAGGCGAACGGCGTCGAGGTCGACCAGGGCCTGTGCGGCTGCTTCGCGCGGACCCGCGAGGAGCTGTACGAGATCGTCCTGGCCCTGCGTGTCACCTCGTACCAGGACCTCCTTGACCGCTACGGCCGGGAGTCCGCCCGAGGCGGCGAGGGCTGTGAGACCTGCAAGCCGGCGGTCGCCTCGATCATCGCCTCGCTGGCCCCGGCGATCGGCGCGAGCGGCTACGTCCTGGACGGCGAGCAGGCGGCCCTCCAGGACACCAACGACCACTTCCTCGCCAACCTCCAGAAGAACGGCTCGTATTCGGTCGTCCCCCGCATCCCCGGCGGCGAGATCGCCCCGGAGAAGCTGATCGTGATCGGCGAGATCGCCCGCGACTTCGGCCTCTACACGAAGATCACCGGCGGCCAGCGCATCGACATGTTCGGCGCACGGGTGGAACAACTCCCGCTGATCTGGACCAGGTTGGTGGACGCGGGCTTCGAGTCGGGCCACGCGTACGGAAAGTCCCTCCGCACGGTGAAGTCCTGCGTGGGCCGGACCTGGTGCCGCTACGGCGTGCAGGACTCGGTCCGCATGGCGATCGACCTGGAGCTGCGCTACCGGGGCCTGCGGTCGCCGCACAAGCTCAAGTCGGCGGTGTCGGGCTGCGCGAGGGAGTGCGCGGAGGCCCAGTCGAAGGACTTCGGCGTCATCGCCACCGCGTCCGGCTGGAACCTGTACGTCGGCGGAAACGGCGGCGCGACGCCACGCCACGCGGACCTGCTGGCCCAGGACCTGACCGACGCCGAGCTGATCCGGCTGATCGACCGCTTCCTGATGTTCTACATCCGTACGGCCGACCGCCTGGAACGCACGAGCGTCTGGCTGGAGCGGATCCCGGGCGGCCTGGACCACGTACGGGACGTGGTCGTGCAGGACTCGCTCGGCATCGGCGAGGAGCTGGAGTCCTTGATGGCGGCCCACGTTGCGCACTACCGCGACGAGTGGGCGGAGACCGTCAACGACCCGGAGAAGCTGTCCCGCTTCGTGTCCTTCGTGAACGCCCCCGACACCCCGGACCCGGTGGTCGCGTTCGTCCCCGAACGCGACCAGATGAAGCCGGACCTGCCATTGCTGTCCATCGATCACCGCCCCCTGGAAGGAAGCCACCTGCGATGACCGTCGCCCCCGAGACGACCGACCTGAAGGTCCAACTGCGCCTGGACGATGCCTGGTTCACGGTCTGCGACCTGAGCGCGCTGCTTCCCGGCCGGGGCGTGGCGGCCCTGCTCCCGGACGGTCGCCAGGCGGCCGTCTTCCACGACCGCGCCGGCAACCTGCACGCCCTCGACAACCGCGACCCGTTCACCGGAGCCGCGGTCCTCTCCCGCGGCCTGACGGGCACCCACCGGGGCCGCCCCTTCGTCGCCTCCCCCCTGCTGAAGCAGCGCTTCGACCTGACCTCCGGGCAGTGCCTGGACGACGAGACGGTGCGGGTAAGGGCGTACGAGGTGCGAATGGCCTAGCGGAGCGGAGGAGTTCCGAGCGGGTCAGACCCGGACGAGCGGCCGATGCGGCTCGTCCGGGAGCTCCGCCTGGATCGCGTCTCCGGGTCGAATCTCGCCGCCGCGCAGGACGATGCCCATGATTCCGGCCTTGTGCACGACGGTGCCGGCTTCGTCGCGGCCGACGACCTGCTTCAGCAGTCCGCCTTGGAAGTTGTCGATCTGCACGCAGGGGTTGCGCAGGCCGGTGACCTCCACGACCGCATCGTCGCCGATGCGCAGCAGCGTTCCGGTGGGAAGACCGAGCAGGTCGATGTCTCGCGTGGTGATGTTCTCTCCGAGGTCACCGGGAGACACCTCGAAGCCCTCGTGGCCGACTTCGGCGAAGAGCTCCTCATGGATGAGGTGGACCTGGCGCAGGTTCGGCTGCGTGGGGTCCTGCGCGATCCGCGAGCGGTGCTTGACCGTCACCCCGGCGTGGACATCCCCCTCCACACCGAGCCCGGCGAGCAACGTGATGCTCTCCCGGTTCGGCTTCGTGAACGAGTACTCGCTGTTGCTGCTGACCGCGGTCACCGTTGCGCCCATGCCAGAGCCCCTCCTCCGTAGTGACATCCGGCACGACCCTACGTGGTGGTGATCAATCGTGGGTCGGGTGGATATCGGCCAAGGCGGCAACGGTCTTGGCGATCAGTGCCCGCGACTGCGCGGGCGCCGGGACCAGGCGCTCGGACGCCTACCAGGGCAACGGCCCCTCCGCGTCGTAGTAGCCCCCGGTGGGGTCGTCCGGGCCGACCTGTGCCATGCGGACGATGATTTCGGCGCCCTCCTCGACCGTCTGAGTGCCGGTGTTGCGGTTCAGGTCCGTCCTGGTGAAGCCGGGCTCCACCGCGTTGATCCGCATGTCCGGGAACGCCTTCGCGTACTGCACGGTGATCATGTTGACCGCGGTCTTCGAAGCCGGGTAGGCGACCCCCGGGTAGGCAGCGGCGGGGTGAGCGGGGTCGGCCGCGTGCGCGAGCGAGGCCAGGCCGCTGCTGACGTTGACAACGATCGGCGCGGCGGACCGCTGCAGCAGCGTCAGGAACGCGTGGGTGACGCGTACCGTGCCGAAGACGTTGGTTTCGAAGACCTCCCGCATCAGGTCGGCTGTGACGTCCGCCGCGCCCACCACCTCGTTGTGCGGGCCGCGCGCCTCGATGCCGGCGTTGTTGATCAGCACGTCGAGTCCGCCGTCGGCTTCGATCGTCTTCACGGCTGCCGCGACCGATGCGTCATCGGTCACGTCGAGTTGTACGGCGCGCGCGCCGGGGCCCAGTTGTTCGGCCGCGCGGCGGCCGCGGTCCGCGTTCCTGCTGCCGACGTAGACGGTGTGGCCCGCGGCGACGAGACGGCGGGCGGTCTCGTATCCGAGACCCTTGTTCGCTCCGGTGATCAGTGTGGTCGTCATGCCTCCACCGTCCCTCCTGCCCGCTCGTGCAGCCAGCGGTCCCGTCTTCCTGGTATTGGCGGTACCAGGCAGGCATGCGGCGGGTACATGGTCGGCGGGGCACACTGGTCGCATGGCGACGGCGGAATTCGGCAAGGCTGTGCGCCGCTGGCGCGACCGGGTGCCACCCGAGGCGGCAGGGGTGTCGGCCGGCGGACAGCGACGCGCGGCCGGGCTGCGCCGTGAGGAGCTGGCCATGCTGGCCGGGATCTCCGTCGACTACGTCACCCGGCTCGAACAGGGCCGCGCCACCAACCCCTCGGCCCAGGTCGTCGAGGCCCTGGCCCGGGCGTTGCGGCTGTCGGAGGAGGAGCGCGCGCACCTGTTCCGGCTGGCCGGGCTCGTGTCGCCCGGCCCGGAGACGGTGCCGGGATACATCACCCCGAGCGTGCAGCGGCTGCTGGACCGGCTGACGGGGACGCCCGTGGCGGTCTTCGACGCTTCCTGGACGCTGCTCATGGCCAATGCGCCGTACGCCGCGCTGATGGGCGACCCTTCCGGCCGGCGCGGCCATGAACGCAACGGCGTGTGGCGTCACTTCCTCGGCCCGGGGACCGGAGCCCGGCGCACGCCGCAGGCACAGCGGGACCACGAGGCCGCGCTCGTCGCCGACCTGCGGGCAGCCGCCGAACGCTACCCGGCCGACCGCCGACTGCAGCGGCTGATCGCCGAACTCCGCGCGGGCAGCGAGCGGTTCGCCGAGCTGTGGGAGGCGGGCGCCGTCGGCCGCCACGAGGCCTCGCCGAAGACGATCGACCACCCGCAGATCGGCCCCGTCACGCTGGACTGCGACGTCCTCACCGTGGCGGGCAGCGACCTTCGGATCATGGTCTACACGGCCGAACCCGGCACTGAGGATGCCGAACGCCTCGCCCTCCTCACCGTCCTCGGCACCCAGGATCTCGTCGGCCCCACCACGTGAAGCGCTCAGTCAGTGGATCGAGTCACCCTACGAAGGAACACCGGCCAGGTCGACGTCAGCTGTCGCCACCCTGTTCTTCGAGGCCTCGCCTACGCCTCGAACCGTTCCTAGAGACTGAGCGGGAGTGAGTCCTGCTGCCAGGACTCGTGCTCAGTCGTGTGCCCCGAACGGTGTTGGGCACGCTGGTCTCCCGCGTTCGCTCCGCGTCCGGTCCCAGCGGATCGTGTCCGTGGTCCGGGGATACGGGGGCGGGTTTCCTCACGCCCTGGGGTGCCTGGTCCGGCCTGGGCGGTCCGATGCCCGCGACGATCACTCCGGTCGTCGCGGGGCGGTGCCGACCGTCGCCGGATCGGGTGCCCGAGGGCGCGCCGTCCGATCGCGATGCTCGCGGCATCGTGACGGGTGGGTTTGCTGTTCTTGCTGCTGAGGGGTTTCTGCCAGTGCTCGGCGCCCCACCGCGACGTGTAGGCCGGGTCGACCGCGACGAGGGGGACGCCGAGTTCGGCGGCCATCGACACCAGCCGGGCACGCAGCCTGGCCACGGGCATCCCGGAGATCATCTTGCGGAACCCCTTCCTGCGGCCGTGCTTCTCACGGGTCTTCTCAGCGGTGAAGTCGAGGTCTTCGACCGCGATCGCGAGATGGTGCCGCTTGGCCCAGTGCAGGAGCCGGATGAGGGCATGCCGTACCTGGGCGTCCCGGTGAGGCGCGGTGCCGGTCAGGTCGTAGCCGAACCGGCGCGGCCGGCCGACGGGGTTGCCGTGGGTGTCGAGGCGCCAGGCGGCGAGGTGGTCGGCGTTGGTGTCGACACCGACCAGTCCCCTCGCGCGGGCGGTGGCCATGGGAATGATTGTGGCTGGCGGAATCGTCCAGGAGGCGGTGAGGTACCAGCGGCCACGAGCCGTGTCTTCGTGGATGCCGTAGGCGACGGCCCGGTTCGCCTCCACACGGTCGCGCCACTGCTCGCCCCGGTGTGCGAACGCCACCCGGGCACTCAGTACGTATCGGCCGTGCGGGGCGTTCGCCAGATGGGCGAGCGGCGCGGGGAGTCTGATGCTCACCTCGCCCTCCGGGCTGACCCGGATGGTCTCGTTGCCGTACCGCTTCCCCGACTCCCCGTCAGCCTGCAGGAACCTGCGCCCGGCCTGCCACCGCTCACGCCACTGCGACTCGGTGAGGG
>NZ_JBEYYC010000029.1:0-111463 GCF_040645355.1 Streptomyces sp. NPDC046805
AGGGCGTGCAGGCGGCGGGACTTGGCATGCCACTCCTGCCGGGAGTGGTAGCCGCCCGGCGCCCGCTTGCTGCCCTTCTCCCCGATCGGGAGGGACAGCCGGTGCGCGAGCGTGCGCACCCCCGCCTCCAGGCCCTGCATGTGCGCGAGTTGAGCGCGCCGGGCCAGACCCCACTGATCGTGCGTGGCCTTCGTGATCGAACCAGCCCACCGGGACGACGACCGGGCGGTGAGCGCACGCTTGCGCTCCGCCCACGCGTCGCCGTCGTGGTCCAGCCCGGCCGCACAGCGCGTCTTCAGATCACGGGAGGCAAGCGACCCCAGATGGTCACCGACCAGCCGCAGCACCTCCTCCTCCCCGGCGGTCAGGCATTTGAGCCGGTCACGGACCGCCACACCGGCGGGGCCGGGCACCACGAACGGCGCCGCCAACTCCCGCAGCCCGCCCACCCCGATCACCCTCCCCTCCCGGCCGAAGCAACCCGCCACCACACCCAACGACCACCACCCGACAAACGTCACCCATTCGACAGACAAACTCCAGTTCCCCACTGCGCGAGATGCACACCCCAGCCACGTGCACTCGCTCATGCACACCAGAACACCCTTGTGTGCCGTCACGCATCAACAGCTCACAACCCTTCGACGCCGCCGGTGTGGGTCGGTCCGGCGACGACGGAGTTGACGGTGACGCCAGTGCCGGCGGCGTCCTTGGCGAACCCGCGGCTGACGGCGAGCAGCGAGGTCTTCGTCATGCCGTAGTGGATCATTTCGGCGGGGATGGCTACGGCCGAGTCACTGGCGAGGTTGAGGACGCGCCCCCAGCCCCGTTCCTTCATGCCGGGCAGGTAGGCGCGGATGAGCCGGACGGCGGAGAGGACGTTGACTTCGAAGTAGCGGCGCCACTCGGCGTCGTCGATCTCCAGCGGAGGGGCGGAGCCGAAGATCCCGAGGTTGTTGACGAGAATGTCGACCGTGGGCGCGGCCTCCAGTACGGCGGCGGCGCCCTGTTCCGTCGCCAGGTCG
This sequence comes from Streptomyces sp. NPDC046805, assembly GCF_040645355.1. NCBI lineage: Bacteria > Bacillati > Actinomycetota > Actinomycetes > Kitasatosporales > Streptomycetaceae > Streptomyces > Streptomyces sp. NPDC046805. The sequence goes on from NZ_JBEYYC010000029.1 coordinate 1,026, forward strand.
CCCACAGCGCCGGTGACGTCGCCGCTGCCGGAGTCGGCGCACACGGTGCGGACGGCGTCCGCGGTGCGCTCCTCACCGCGGCCGTTGACGACGACGCGGGCTCCCGCGCGGGCGAGGCCGGTGGCGATGGCTTGGCCGATGCCTTGGGTGGAGCCGGTGACCAGAGCGGTGCGGCCGGAAAGATCGATCTGCATGACGGGTTCCCCTCGTCGAGGGCTATGGGGCTCCCCCGGGGCACGTTCGAGGTCACTTGAGGGCGTCGGGGTCCGGAACCGGTGCGCAGACGGGCGGCCATGTCGGCGTCGGTGGGTTCAAAACCGAAGCGGTCGAAGTTCTGCCAGATGCGGTCGGGGATGACGGATTTGAGGATCTCGATGTTGCCGCTCTGCATGTGCCGGCGCAACACGGCCTGCGCCGGGGTTACGCCATCCGTTGATCTTGCGTGGGTCTCCCCGGATTCAGCCGGGGAGACCCACGCACCCTCGGCCCGGAGGTGCGAAGCGCCGGAGTTCACTGCGCGTCACGTAGGCCGCTTCTGGCTTTCGACGTACTGCCGGATCACGGTCAGCGGTGCATCGCCGCAGGAACCCGCGAAGGAGGCCCCTCGCCGGAGTCGCCGCGGAGTTTGATCACCGCAAGTTCGTGCCGCCGAAGGTTGGTTGAGCGATACGGGGTGCGGCGCCGCCCACTCCTCAAGCCGAGAGCGCCGGCTCCTGCCCGTCCGGGTCGTGCGCGCACGCGGCCGCCAACTCGTCCAGAGACACGTGCAGGGCGGCGGCCAGGGCCGCGACGGTGAAGAAGGCGGGGGTCGGGGCCCGGCCGGTTTCGATCTTGCGCAGGGTCTCCGCGGAAACTCCCGCCGCGGCCGCCACCTCCGCCATGCTGCGGCTGCCGCGCGCTCGACGCAGCAGCGCGCCGAACCGCTCGCCGCGTTCCCGTTCCCACGGTGTCAGAGGAGTCCTCACCATGACCGTGATACTAATACCGGTATAAGTATTGGGCCGACGTGGTGTGGGGAGTCACACACATGGTGGAGATCAAGACCGACGCCGCAGTGGACGCGATGCGGGAAGCCGGACGTGTGGTGGCCCGCGCCCTGGCCGCAGTCCGAGAAGCGGCCGGTGTAGGGGTGTCCCTGCAAGAACTCGACGAAGCGGCCCGGTCGGTCCTGGCCGAGGTCGGGGCCGGCTCCCCGTTCCTCGGATACCGGCCGTCCTTCGCCCCGGTCGCCTTCCCGGCCGTGATCTGCACGTCCGTCAACGATGCCGTGTCGCACGGCATCCCCACCGGCTACCGGCTGCGCGACGGCGACCTGGTGAGCATCGACTGCGGCGCCCGGCTCGACGGCTGGACAGGGGACGCGGCCATCACCTTCACCGTCGGAACGCCACGCCCCGGCGACCGCGATCTGATCGACGCCACCCAGCAAGCCCTCGACGCCGGCATTGCCGCCGCCCAGGTGGGCAGCCGCATCGGCGACATCTCCCACGCCATCGACACCGTCGCCCGCAAGGCGGGCTGCGGCATGCCCGCCGACTTCGGCGGCCACGGCATCGGCCGCCGCATGCACGAAGACCCTCATGTCCCCAACCGCGGCCGCCCCGGCCGTGGCTTCCCCCTCCGCCACGGCTTGGTCCTCGCCATCGAGCCCATGCTCATGGCCGGTGGGCAGAACACCTACCGCACGGATATCGATGGCTGGACCCTGCGTACCACCGACGGCAGCAGGGCCGCCCACATCGAGCACACGGTCGCCATCACCGACCAGGGCCCCCGCATTCTGACCCTGCCCTGACGTTCTCCCGGACGCTGCCGGATCCGGAACCGGACCATTCGATGCCTCGACGGCACGCCCCATCCGTTGCGCTGTCGTCACGCAGGCCTTCAGCGGTTGTACGGGACCGCTAGGATCGCGCCAGGGTCGGCCAGATGCGCGGTCGGGGTGCCGTCTTCGCCGTGGACCAGGTGCGCTCCGATGCTGTCGGTGGTGATGTAGAGCGTCTTGTGGTCCGGGCTGAGGGTGACGTCGCGGTAGCGGTTGACGCTCCGGTAGAGCTGCTCGTAGGACTTGCCGTCCTTGGAGAGTTTGTAGACGGTGCCGTTCTTCAGCGACGTGATCAGGACGTCGTCACCGAACACCTTGAGCGAGCCGGGGGCCATGGTCGGCCAGCACATGTAGGCGGAGCTAGGGTCGGGGCAGACCTTCGTGACGCCGAAGTTGTGCCCGGTGTCGACCGTCGTGCCGTACGTGCTGAGCGGGGCCGTCATGTCCTTCTTGAAGTCCGTCTCCTGGCTCGTCGGCACCTGCGGCGGCGGCGAGTTCGGGTCGGGGTTGAAGGGGATCTTCTCGCAGCCGCCCTTGGCCTGCGACCAGTTGGAGTAGACGTACGCCTTGTTGTCCTTGTACCCGGCGACGTCGGGCCAGCCGTAGTTGGCGCCCTTCTCGATGTGGTTGAACTCGTCGTCGCTGATCGGGCCGTTCTCGGCCGTATAGAGCTCGTTGCCGCTGAAGTCCATCCCGTCGGGGTTGCGCATGCCGTAGGCGTAGATGTGGCTGCGCACTCCGTTCAGCTTCGGGTTGTCGGAGGGGACGGAGCCGTCCAGGTTGATGCGAAGGACCTTGCCCTGGTAGAGCGACCAGTCCTTCCTGGAGACCTGGGCGGAGGTCGGCAGGCTCTGCGCCTCGTTCGGCTTGCAGTAGTCGGCCAGGTAGTTATGGCCCTGATCGCCGATCGTGTAGTAGAGCTTGCCGTCCGGTCCGAACCGCAGCCGCGCCCCCTGGTGCTGGTCGTTGCCCGGGAGCCCGGTCAGGATGTCCCGCTCGTCGGAGAGCTTCCCGTTCTTCGCCGTGTAGCGGACGATCTTCAGGGCTTCCTTGTCGCCGATCTTGTAGTTGTAGGCCAGGTAGACATAGTCGCTGCCCTTGCCTTTGCCGAAGTCCGGATGCAGCGTGAACCCCAGCACGCCGTCTTGGCCGTCCTTGGTGTGGAAGGCCTTTCCGGAGAGGTCGAGCGCGGTGCTCTTCATGCCGGTCTTCGGATCGACCCGCACGAGCTTGAGCCCGGACTTCTCGGTGACCCACAGTTTCCCGTCGGGGCCATAGGTGATTTCGAACGGGTCTGCAAGCCCGCTCGCGACCACCTTGGTCTGGGTGGACTCGTGGACGGCGGGGGCGGGTGTCACCGAGGGGCTGCTGCCATCGGAGGCGGATCCGCCGCTGCCGGAGCAGGAGGAGACGAGCGCCACGGCGGACATCAGCGCCAGCGCTGAGGCAAGCCGCCTCATGACGTCCTCCGATCGTCGGCAGTGACGACGTTGGTCCCCGAACGGACGGAATCAGCGAAGACGACCATCGTTGACCTTTCAGAGAGGGGGCGCTGACCATCTCCTCATCAGCCCGAGCGCGCCCGAGGGCGACACTGGTACGTCGGTGCACCGGTACGCGGTGCCGCACGGCCCCGGACAGCACTCTAAGGTCGCTCCACAGAGCGCGCATCCCGGGTAGATCACCCCGGAAAGGCCACCCGCTCCGGTCATCCCCCGGTGCATCACGCCTGACGGAACGTCAAGGGTTCGGGGCGGTGACCAGCGCTGCCCTCGTGGCGCGGGAAGCGTCAGCGGTGGCTCAGAACGTTGACCACGCGGCCGTTGGGGTCGCGGACGAAGAACCGCCGTACGCCCCACTCCTCGTCCTGCAGTGGGTGGACGATCTCCGCGCCACCGTCGCGCATGACCGCGTAAGCCGCGTCCACGTCGTCGACTTCGACGCTCATGTCGGGGGTGACTGGGGCGGTTTTGTCGGCGGTCATGACGCTGACCTGCGCCGTCGGACTGGACGGCGAGGCAAGCGTCGTGATCCAGCCGAGATTCATGACTTCCTCGAAGCCCAGCAGGCCATAGAACTCCCGGCTCTCCTTCGCGGCCTCTGACTGGATGATGGGCATGACCCGGCGAACGGCCATCGGCGACTCCGTATGAGAAACAGACACGGATCCCGGGCTGTCCAGGGGTACCACGAACCGTCCATCGCCGCACGCGCTTTCGCAACACGCCTGGTCGAGGACGCCCAAGGCCGTGTCAGGCCGGCCAGGGCGGGCAGGGCGTTTGCACTGGTCGGCGAAGGCCAGGAGGCACGTTGCCTCGGCGATGGAGCCCCCTTGCAGGAGGCTGGTCAGGCTCGGCCAGTTCGGAGCGGTGCACTGGCCCTTCCGCATCCGCAGGCGTGGGCCACCGTGTCGTTTCACTGCTGATGCGGACGGCCCGGTCGTGTCGGCGGTAGCGCGTTGGCGAACACGTAGTCGCCGACGTTGGTACCGATCGCCCTCCCGTCCTCGGCGTCCCAGCGGAAGTGCACGCCCAGCCAGAGTCGGCTGAACTCGCCCTCTTGGGCCGGCCCCGCGCATTGCGGAACGTCTGGAGCAGGACCTTGTTCCAGTACTGCGTCGGATCGTCTTCGTGCCCTGTCGCGGCGGCGGCCTGTGGCGTACCGCCCGCCACCGGTGCCCTGCTCGCCGGACTGAGTCCGGTGGCGGGCTGGAAGCAACCAAGTCGTATCTCGCATCGCATTCGTCACCGGAGAGCGATGCGGCTTTGGAACGTTTGCTGCACTGCGAAGACGTGGGGGCACTTCGTGGCGGAGGTACGTCGGGCTTATGGCTGCTGACCAGTGGCTTTAGGGGGCAGCGCTCGGAGTTGCGTCGGTCGCGGCGCGGTCATGTCGAGCAGGAGCAGGGCGTCGTGGTCGGGGGTGCCGGGTTCGGCGGTGTAGACGCCGATGCGTTGGCCGGGGGTGCCTTCCACGTGCAGGGACTGCGAGGTGAGGGTGACCGTTCCGACCTGGGGGTGCTGGAAGGTTTTGTGGGCGGGTTTACGTCCGGTGACTTCGTATCGTTCCCAGAGTCCCGCGAAGTCGGGGCTTTTGAGGAGGAGTTCGCCGACGAGGTTGGTGAGGTCGGGGGCATCGGGGGCGGTGCCGGCGATGGCGCGCAGGCGAGCGACGCAGCCGGTGATCTGGCGGTCCCAGTCGGAGAAGAGGTCGCGGGCCGCGGGGTGGAGGAACAGATAGCGGGCCAGGTTGCGCTGCGTGACAGGCCAGTCGTCCAGGCCCGCATACAGGGCGAGGCCGCAGGGGTTCCAGGCGAGCATGTCCATGCTGCGGCTGATGACGTAGGCCGGGTTCGGGCGCAGGGATTCGAGCAGAAGCCTGAGGTGGGGGCGCACGGTGCGGCTGGGGGCCGGCGGCGGTTCAGGGGTGTATCGGGCGGCACGGGCGGCGAGCTCGCGCAGGTGGTGGTGCTCCTGGTCGTCCATGTGCAGGGCGCGGGCGAGCGAGTCGAGGACGGCGGGGCTCGGGCGGGTCTCCTTGCCACGCTCCAGGCGCACGTAGTAGTCGATGCTGATGCCGGCGAGGGTGGCCAGTTCCTCGCGGCGCAGGCCGGGGGTGCGGCGGATGCCGGCACCGACGGTGAGGCCGACGTGCTCGGGGCTGGTCTGGGTGCGGCGGGCGCGCAGGTAGCGGCCCAGCTCGGCGCCCTCGCTGTGCGCGCTCTCGGATGCCATGACTCCAGTCTCCCCCGGCGGGCACCCGCCGGGCAGATGAGAGGGAGGCCCTGTCACTACCCCCGAAGAGCCCGCCCTGCCACACAGGCGCAATCCGGGCGAGGGTGAATGAGCAAGACGCCGGCACCCCCGGCCGACGCCATGGCCACCACAGGCACGACGTGGCTGACCGTGCGAGTGCGAGGGGGTCGTACGCCATGAGTCGGAGAGGACGAGATGCGGTACATCAAGTTGCGTGACCTGGAGGTTTCCCGGATCGGTCTGGGGGCGATGGGGATGTCCCATGGCTACACCGGTTCCGGCACCGACGAGGCGGAGTCGATCAGGACCGTGCACCGGGCGCTGGACCTGGGTGTCACGCTCATCGACACGGCCGAGATCTACGGCCCGTACACCAATGAAGAGCTGCTGGGCCGGGCGCTGAAGGGGCGGCGCGAACAGGTGGTGCTGGCCACGAAGTTCGGCCTGGTCTCCCACGGCGGAGACGGCGCTTGGAACCTGGACTCCAGCCCAGCCAACATCCGTACCGCCGTCGAGGGCTCTCTGAAGCGGCTGGGCACCGATCACATCGACCTGTACTACCAGCACCGGGTGGATCCGGACACGCCGATCGAGGAGACGGCCGGCGCCGTCGCGGACCTGATCTCCGAGGGCAAGGTGCGCGCCTTCGGCCTCTCGGAGGCCGGCCCGGACACGATCCGCCGTGCCCATGCCGTCCAGCCGGTCACCGCGGTGCAGTCGGAGTACTCGCTGTGGACGCGCGGGATCGAGGAGCGCGTCCTGCCCGTCCTGCGGGAGCTGAACATCGGCCTGGTGCCGTTCTCCCCGCTGGGACGCGGTTTCCTGACGGGCACCGTCCGCTCCACCGATCAGTTCGACGCCTCCGACTTCCGGCGCGACAACCCGCGCTTCACCGGTGAGAACTTCCGGCGCAACCTCACCATCGCCGACGAGGTGCAGGCCGTGGCCGCCGAGGTCGGCGCCACCCCCGCGCAGGTGGCCCTGGCCTGGCTGCTCGCCCAGGGTGACGACATCTCGCCGATCCCCGGCACCAAGCGGGTCGCCCGCGTCGAGGAGAACACCGCCTCCGACGCGATCGCGCTGACCGGCGAGCAGATCGACAAGCTCAGCAGCCTGCCGCCCGCCGCAGGCGACACCCACACCGAGGCGCAGGCACAGATGCTCGAACGCTGATCTCACATCTGCCTTCTCCCGTCGCTCATCGCGATGACCCACCTACCCGTGATGACCCACCTACCTGTTTGGAGTAACACCTCTCATGCGTGCAGCAGTGATGTACGGAGCCGGGGACGTCCGCGTCGAGGACCGCCCCGACCCCAAGATCGTCAAGCCGACCGACGCCGTGGTGCGCACGGTGGCAACGTGCGTGTGCGGCAGCGACCTGTGGCCCTACCGGTCGATGCCGGCCACCGACACCGGCCGCCCCATGGGGCATGAGTTCCTCGGCATCGTCGAGGAGACCGGCGCGGACGTGACCGGCCTGAAGCCGGGTGACCTGGTCGTCGCCCCGTTCACCTACAGCGACAACGCCTGCGACTACTGCGCCAAGGGCCTGCACATCTCGTGCCGCAACGGCGGCCGCTACGGGTTCGACGGCGTCGACGGCGGGCAGGGCGAAGCCGTCCGCGTCCCGTACGCGGACGGCACCCTGGTGAAGCTGCCGGTGGCCGCCGACTCCGCACTGGTGCCCTCGCTGCTGGCGCTGTCGGACGTGATGACCACCGGCCACCACGGCGCGGTCACCGCCGGCGTCAGCCGCGGCGATGCGGTGCTCGTGGTCGGCGACGGTGCGGTCGGCCTGTGCGCGGTGATCGCCGCGAAACGGCTCGGTGCCGAGCGGATCGTGCTCGCGGGTCGCCATGCGGTGCGTACCGGACTGGGGCGCGAGTTCGGCGCCACCGACGTTGTCGCCGAACGCGGCGAGGAGGGCATCGCCCGCATCCGCGAGCTGACCGGCGGCGTGGACAAGGTGATCGAGGCCGTCGGCACCCGCCAGGCCCTCGACACCGCCCTGGGAGCGGTCCTGGACGGCGGCACCATCAGCCGCCTGGGCGTCCCGCAGTACGAGCAGGGGCCGATCGGCCCGGCCGAGTTCATGCGCAACATCACCCTGACCGGCGGCGCCAGCCCCGCCCGCGCCTACATCGAGCAGCTGCTGCCCGACGTCCTGGACGGCACCATCGCCCCCGGCCGCGTCTTCGACCAGACCTTCACCCTCGAGCAGACACCGGACGCCTACCGGGCGATGGCCGACCGCCAGGTCCTCAAGGCCCTCGTGCGCCCCTGACTTCCTCGCTCCGTACCTCGAAGGACGTCACGCTCATGCAGGTCAGTTGCCGCTGTTCAGAGCGCCGGCGTACTGGTCGGCCGTGACGGGTTCGAGCCAGGTGGTGCCGTCGCCGCTGCCGTCGCCGACGACCATGGCGATGTGGGCCATGAAGGTGGTGTCGGTTGCTCCGTGCCAGTGCTCCTCACCGGCGGGGCACTTCACGGTCTGCCCGGCCCGGACCCGTACGACGTTGCCGTCGCGGGTGCCGACCAGGCCCACGCCGTCGGTGACGTACAGGGTCTGACCGTTGGCGTGGGAGTGCCAGTTGGTGCGGGCGCCCGGGGTGAAGCGGACCAGCGCGGCGGCGAGGCGGGCGGGTTCGGTGGGCGTCTCGATCATGTTGAGGTGGACGTCGCCGGTGAAGCGCTCGGCCGGGCCCTGGAGCGTGGGCGTCTCGGTGATGTGTTCCATGGTCGTTCTCCCTGACGAGGGTGGGTGAAGGGGGAGGAGAGGCGCGTCTGCGTCAGGCGCCGCGTTCGTCGGCGATCTTCTTGAGCTGGTTGATGGCGGTCATGGCGTTGGGCCAGCCGGCGTAGAAGGCCAAGTGGGTGATCGCTTCGGACAGTTCGTCGACGCTCAGTCCGTTCTGCAGGGCCACGCCCAGGTGGTACGGGAGCTGTTCGGAGCGGTACAGGGCGGCCAGGACGCTGACGGTGACCAGGCTGCGGTCGCGCGGTGAGAGTCCGGGGCGCTCCCAGATGTCGCCGAAGAGGACGTTGTCGGTGACCTCCACGAGCTTGGGCGCGATCGTCGCCAGTTCCTTGGGGGCGGACTGCTTGGGCATGGGGTCGGTTCCTTCTGGGCGTTGGGAGGTTCGGCTGAATCAGGCTGCGGGCGGTGTGGTCAGCGGGCGGTGTAGCCGCCGTCGACGGGCAGCGCGACGCCGACGACGAAGCTTGCGCCGGGGCTGCACAGCCACAGGACGGCCTGAGCCATCTCGTCGGCGGTACCCAGCCGGCCGATGGGCTGGTTGGCCTCGGCCTCGCCGCGGTCGAGTTCTCCCTTGGCGATCATGCCGCTGACCATGGGGGTGTCGATGGTGCCGGGGCAGATGGCGTTGATGCGGATGCCGCGCGGGGCGTATTCGAGGGCGGCGCTGGTGGTCAGGCCGATCACGCCGTGCTTGGAGGAGTGGTAGGAGGCGCGGCCGGGGATGCCGACCAGGCCGCCGAGCGAGGAGCAGTTGACGACGGCCCCGCTGCCCTGGGCGCGCATGTGACGCAGCTCGTGCTTCATGGACGCCCAGATGCCGCGCAGGTTGATGGCGTGGACCCGCTCGAACTGGTCGACAGGTTCGTCGGCGGCGTCGGTGGGCGGGATCTGAATGCCGGCGTTGTTGTAGGCCATGTCGAGGCGGCCGAAGGTCGCCACCGTGCGGTCGACAGCGGCGGCCACCTCGTCCTCGTCGGTGACGTCGCAGACCAGCCCGAGGGCCTGGTGGCCCTCTTCCTTGAGCTGCTGGACGGCGGTGCCGACGGCGCTCTCGCCGAGGTCGGCGAGGGCCACGGCGGCACCGGAGGCGGCGAAGGCGCGGGCGGTGGCCAGGCCCATGCCGGAACCGGCACCGGTGATGAAGGCGACCTGCCCGCCGAAGTCGTACGTGGGGTTCATGACGGTCTCTTTCGACGAGGGTTCTGTGCTGCGGACGCGGCGGTTCAGGGCCTGAGGAGGGCCTTGATGGCGCGGCGCTCGTCCATGGCCTTGTAGCCCTCGGCGACCTGGTCCAGGGGGAGGGTGAGGTCGAAGACCTTGCCCGGGGCGATCCGGCCGGTGAGGACGCGGTCGATGAGGTCGGGCAGGTAGCGGCGTACGGGGGCGGGACCGCCGCGCAGGCCGACCTGGGAGAAGAACAACTCCTGGCCGTCGATCACGACTTCGTGGGGGACGCCGACGAAGCCGACGTTGCCGCCCGGGCGTGCGGAGCGCAGAGCCTGCTGCATGGCCTGGGCGGTGCCGACGCACTCCAGCACCGAGTCGGCGCCGATGCCGCCGGTGAGGTCCTTGATCCGGGCCACACCCTCCTCGCCGCGCTCGGTGACGATGTCGGTGGCGCCGAACTCCAGGGCGAGCTTCTGCCGGGGCTCGTGGCGGCTCATGGCGATGATCCGCTCCGCGCCCCTCTCCTTCGCGGCGATCACACCGCACAGGCCGACGGCACCGTCGCCGACCACCACGACAGTGGAGCCGGGCTCGACCTCCGCGGCGTCGGCTGCCCACCAGCCGGTGCCCATGACGTCGGAGACGGCCAGCAGGCCGGGCCAGAACTCCTCGCCGGGCGCCTCGTCGGTGGCGACCAGAGTGCCCTGCGCGTTGGGGATGCGCACGTAGTCGGCCTGGCAGGTGCTCATGAACTCGCGGTGCAGGCAGTTGGACTGGAAGCCGTTACGGCAGTTCGCACAGGTGTTGTCCGAGGTGGCGAACGAGCCGACGACGAACTGGCCCGGCTTGACCGAGGTGACCTCGCTGCCGACCTCCTCCACGAAGCCGACGTACTCGTGACCCATCGGGTGCGGGTCGCCGATCGGTTCCAGGCCGCGGTAGGGCCACAGGTCGGAGCCGCACACGCAGGTGACAGCCGTGCGGATGATCGCGTCGGTCGGGTGGTGGATCTTCGGGGCGTCCAAGGTCTCGAAGCGGACGTCACCGGGGGCGTGGATCACTGCTCCGCGCATGAGGGATTCCTTAACGGTTGAGGCGTGCGCCGGCCGGGTGGACCGGTGGCGCCAGATGGAGGTGTGAGCCGGGCCGCGGGCGGCGGGCCGTCCGAGCCGGGCATGGGCTGATCACCGGCCGCACTCACAGCGGAGGACCAGCACCACGTCTTCCAGGTAACCGGCTCTTCGCGCGCACAGCGAGTCACTATCAAGGGGTGTACTGGCAGTGCATCCCTCGGGCCGCGTGCGGGACGTACCGTCGAGGTGTGGACAACCGTGAAGAGGTCCGCGAGTTCCTCACCTCGCGGCGCGCGAAGATCACCCCGGAGCAGGCAGGTCTGCCGTCCGGCAGCCGACGGCGCGTGCCCGGCCTGCGCCGCAGCGAGGTCGCAGCCCTGGCAGACATGAGCGTCGAGTACTACGCCAAGCTCGAACGCGGCAACCTCGCAGGGGTGTCGCCGACTGTCCTGGAAGCCGTCGCGCGCGCCCTCCAGCTCGACGACGCCGAGCGTGCCCACCTGCTGAACCTGGCCCAGGCCGCCGACGGCTCCGATGCCCTCACCCGTCCACGGCGCCGCACCACCCGGCAGTGGAAGCCGCACCGCAGCCTGCAGTGGACATTGGACGCCATCACCGCCGGGCCCGCGTTCGTCCGCAACGGTCGCATGGACCTCCTCGCCGCCAACCAGCTCGCCCGCGCCTTCTACAACGACGTGTACGCCACACCGCACAACCAGGCGAACCTGGCCCGCTTCAACTTCCTCGACCCCGCCTCGCGCCGTTTCTACCCCGACTGGGACCTGGCCGCTGACATCGCCGTCGCCATCCTGCGCACCGAAGCCGGCCGCAACCCCCACGACAAGGAGCTTCACGACCTCGTCGGTGAACTGTCCACCCGCAGCGACGAGTTCCGCACCCGCTGGGGCGCCCACGACGTCCGCCACCACGGCACCGGCACCAAACGCTTCCACCACCAGGCGGTCGGCGAACTCACCCTGGCCTACGAGGGCCTGGACATGGCCGCCGAACCGGGCCTCACCCTCACCGTCTACACCGCCGAACCCGGCTCACCCTCCGAAGAGGGCCTGCGCCTCCTCGCCTCCTGGGGCGCCACCCAAGAAGCCGACGCCACGGAACCCTCCACAATCAGCTGACCACGGCACGGAGTGGTTTACACACTTACCTTCGATTGTTAAATTTGTAGCCATGTCGAAGGTTCCAACCGCGCAGCTCGTGCTGGACGCCGCCTACCGCTGCTTCTGCCGCAACGGGTACCGCCGCACTACGATCTCCGACATCGTCGAAGAGGCACAGCTGTCGCGCCCGACCGTCTACAAGTACGTCGGGACCAAGGAAGACGCAGTCGCCAAGGTCGTCCAGTCCCGGCTGGAGCAGGCCCTCGCGGCGGCGCAGGCGGCGGCCTCCGCCACGGGCACGCCCGAGGAACAGGTGCTCGCCGTGCTCACGGTGAAGCTGGAGGTCGCCATCCGGCTGTGGCACGACAGCCCCGCACACGCCCAGGAACTGCTGTCTGCCGCCACCGCCCAGGCGCCCGAGCTGGTCACCGACTACGTCAACGGCCTGGCCGAGCTCCTGGTATCGGCCCTGGCAGATGTTGCCCCGGACACCGCGCAGCAGGCCGCCACTGTCCTGCTCACCTTCACCCGGGGCCTGGAGGACGAGTTGCGCGACGCCGACGCCGTCCGCCGCGAACTCCGAGCCGGCGTGCGGATGATCACCTGCGGGGCACTCGCCCGCCCCGCCTCATCCCCGGCCTGACCCACCGGCAGGCCGCAGGCGAAAGGCACCACCATGAGCAGCACTGCCCCCACGTACTACCGTGGCCAGCGGGCCTGGCGCGAGCTGCAGCAGTCCCTGCCCGAGCGGCTCCGCCTGACGGACACCACCGTGCCCGAGGAGGAGTTCTGGGACTGGCACGGCCACCGCGTCCACCTCGACCGCTACCCGAACCCCGCCGCGAAGGCCAAGGTCGTCCTGCACCACGGTGTGGGCACCAATGGCCGCCAGATGTCCCTCATTCTGGGTGCCCCGCTTGCCGCCCGCGGCTTCGAGACCGTCGCCCTGGACAACCTCGGCTACGGACTCACCCAGGTCCGGCCCGGCGCCACCCCCTCGTACGACGACTGGGTCGACCTGGTCGTCGACTTCCTTGCCCGCGAGCGTGCACGCGACGACCGCCCGATCGTGCTGTACGGACTGAGCGCGGGCGGCATGCTCGCCTACCACGTCGCCGCCAAGGCCTCCCGCGGCACCCTGGCGGGCATCGTCGGCATGACCTTCCTCGACCAGCGCAACCAGCGGGTACGCGACGAGACCGCCCACGACAAGCTCACCGCCCGCGTCGGCGCCCCCCTCATGGGCCTGTTGGCCAAGACCCCGGCCGCCTCCATGAAGTACCCGATGACCCTGGCCTCCAAGATGTCGGCCCTGGCCAACGACCCGGCCGCCATGAAGGTCCTCATGAAGGACCGCACCGCCGCCGGGAACTGGGTCAGCGTCCGATTCCTGGACCGCTACATGAACTACGCCCCCGCCGTCGAGCCCGAGGACTTCGACGCCTGCCCGGTCTTGCTGACCCAGCCCGCCGAGGACCGCTGGACCCCTCTCCACCTGAGCCGGCCCTTCCTGTCCCGCATCACCCAAGTCCCGGTCGACACCGTCATGCTCGACAACGCCGGCCACTACCCCCTCGAAGAGCCGGGGCTGACGCAGATGCAGGACACCATCGCCGACTTCGTCACCAAGCACACCGCCTGAGCCGGCATTGTCGGTCAGGGCGGCGAGTAGACACCGACTCCGATACCGTTGCCAGGGTTAGGGACAGGCCGGCGAGTTCGGGGCTGCACAGGCTGATGGCTCCCGCGTGGGCCAAGTCAGACGCGACGGGGGGCTCGGTGGTGGGGAGTTGGCGTCGGCGGAAGTCGAAAGCCACGTCGACCAGCGTCAGCGGCAGGGGATCGCTTGGCCGGAGCGGGCCTGGAAGTCGGCCCAGCCCAGTGCGCGCTTGATGTGTCGGCAATCTTGCTCGGACCAGCCGTGCGCAGCCCGTGCGTCTGGCGATCCCGGTCATGTCGGCTGGCGGCGGCGGGTAGTTCTCGGGGCGCGGCATCGCGCTGGCGGCGGGGGACATGGCGTCGGCCCCGACGGCAGGGGGGAGGTGCATCGCATCGGCCAGATGGTCTGCGACGGTGTGCGGCGGGTAGTGCACGCGCTCATCGGCCCGGGCGGTGATGGCCGCGACCATGCCGTTTCCGACCTGGTCGAGATTCGGATCACCATCCACCGATCACGGCAGAGCACCGCAGGTCGACCGGACGCGGTGGGCCTGTGACCCGCCGGTCGGCGCCCGCGGTGCTGCCCTCATCGCTACGCGTGTGGCTCGGGCCGATCGGGGCCCTCGCCGCGCTGGTGGTCGTCGTGCTCGGGGTCCTGTATGCCGACCACAGCAAGCCCGGCATGGTGGACGCGCGGATCGGGGCGGCGGTGGACGGGGTGGGGCCGCCGTGGCGGCACGTCGCTCTGGTCATGGACTTCTTGGGGGAGCCCGGGGTAGCGGCGACGCTGGTCGTGGCCGCCATGACAGGCTGCCTGCTGCTTCGGCGTCCTCGCACAGCGGTGCTCGCCGTTGCCGGCGTCGGCATGGCGGTGGGGACGACGACGCTGCTCAAGTCCCTGGTGGGACGCACCATCCACGGCGGGCACCTGTCCTACCCGAGCGGCCACACCGCCTTCGCCACCGCGCTCGCCCTCGTGGTGGCGCTGCTCGCGACCGACCGGCTCGGCCTCCGCAGGACGGCCGGCACGTCACTCGTGCTCGCCGCGGCGCTGGTCGCCGGCGCCGCCATGGGCTGGGCGCAGGTCGACCTGGGCGCGCACTACCCGACCGACGTCCTCGGCGGGTGGTGCACCGCGCTGGCGGTGATACCGGCGACCGCGTGGCTGATCGACCGGCTGGCTGACGGGCTGGTCGATCGGACGGCCGACTCCGGTCGGCGGGACCATCGCTGACGTCACGTCACGCCAAGCGGTGGAACACGGGCTTCACCGGTCATCTGGCCGGCCAGGGGGTGGGGTCAACTGCGTTCAGTGCGCACCCGGTCGCCGGAGTGGCGCTGTCTTTCGTGTCCGCGCCGACCTCAACTCTCTTTGTGCTTCAGGACCTCGGCGAGGCTCGGCGCCTTCCGGTCCCGCTCGGACATCGAGGTGACCGGCAGCGGCCAGGGAATGGCGAGCTCCGGGTCGTCGAAGGCGATCGTCACGTCCTCGGACGGATCGTGCGGGCGGTCGATCCGGTACGAGGTGTCGGCGGTATCGGTCAGCGCCTGGAAGCCGTGCGCGCACCCCGCCGGGATGTACAGGGTCGCCTGCGTCTCGTCGGACAGCTCGAAGAAAGCCCGGCCCAGGTAGGTGGGCGACTCCGTCCGCAGGTCCACGACGACGTCGAAGATCCTCCCGTACGAGCACCGCACCAGCTTGGCCTCGCCGACGCCGGAGCGCAGGTGCAGGCCGCGCAGCACGCCCCGGACCGAGCGGGACAGGCTGTCCTGCACGAAGGCGCTCGGGTCGAGGCCCACCGAGCGGACCACCTCGGCGTCGAAGGTGCGGGAGAAGAAGCCGCGCTCGTCGGCGTACGGCGTCGGCTCGAACAGGTACGCGCCGGCGATCGCCGGGACTTCGGTCGCTTTCATCGAGCCTCCCGCAGGACGTGGGTGTGGTCGGTCGCCGGGAACAGGGCCGCTGTCAGGGCGGTGAACTGGTCCTCAAGGCGCCGGGCGGTGACCTGGTTCTGCTCGGTGAGGGTCCGCCGTAGCTCCGCCGAGCGGTTCTCCAGCGCCCGGAACTGCTCGAGCAGCCGGTCGGCGTCGACCTCGCGAGCCGGGTGGCAGTACGCGCCCAGCCCCATCTGAGCCATGAGCGCGTCGCTCTTCGCCGCATAGCTGAGCGCGAGCGTCGGCGTGCCGACCTTCAGCGCGCAGATCAGGTTGTGGTAGCGGGCCGCCACCACGGCGTCGGCAGCCGCCATCTCCTTCATCAGGTCGGCCAGCGAGGAGGCCTCGGAGGCGGTGACCAGCGGCGAGTCCACCGCGTCGAGGATCGCGTCGACCGCCGCCATGTCGAGCTCGTCGCCGACGAGCAACCGGACCGGCCTGCCGGCCTCGACCAGCGCGCGGACGAAGCGGGTCATCCCGTCGAGGTAGCGCCGGTTGATCTCCTCGGCCCGGGCCCGGTCGTCGTTGCTTCCGTAGTAGGCCATGAGGCCGACGCAGACCGGGCCCAGCGGGCCCTCGGGTGTGCCCGCCCGCGGCGTCGGCAGGGAGAACACGAGGTCCGCATAGACCTCGTCGCGTGCGGTGTCGACGCCCATCGCCCGTATCGCGTCGCGGGACACGGAGTCCCGGTAGGACCGGTAGGCGGCCAGCCGCGCCGACCAGCGGACCAGGGCGCGGGTCGGCCGGTGGCCGATCGCGTCGGCGCCGACGCCGACCAGCGCGACCCTGGTGCCGAACAGCCGCCCGGTCGCGCAGAGCAGGAACATCGAGTACGGGAAGCCCCACGCCCTCAGCGGCAGCGTGCTCTCCAGGACGCCCGCGCCGGGCACGATCACGACATCGTGCCGGCGCACCCAGGCGGCCACGCGGAAGGCGTCGACGAGTTTGCCGACGCCCTTCGCGGCGATCGCGCCCGCGCGCGACGCGGTTCGGTACTCCCCACGGTTCCAGTGCAGCCGCGTCGCGGGGATCCCGTACCGGGCCGTGACGACCTCGGGTCCGCCGCACAGCGCCTCCACGGCGGCCTCCGGGTGCTCGGTACGGAGGTAGCCGAGCAGGGCCTCCAGCGACCCGTCGTTGCCGAGGTTGCCGGAGCCGAGCACACCGCACACCCCGACGCGCACCGCGGCCTTGTTCGCAGACGTCATGCCTGCCTCCCTTCGCGGCCGGCGACGAGGGCGTCGACGGAGACGGTGAGCCGTGCCGGGTCGACCGGTGCGCGGTCCTCGACCCGCTCGCCGGCTCCGGGCCTGACCCGGCTGGTCATCCAGGCGAGCAGATGGCGGTGGCACGCGCGCCGCTCGGCCGGGGAGAGCGGCGCCCGCCGGATCGCCGCGAGGTAGCCCCAGACGTACTCGGCGAGCAGCCGGGGTGTCGGGTGCAGCCGCCCGGCTCGACGCGGGTCCAGGTTGATGCACCGGGACCGCTTGCCGGGGTGCGCGCGCTCGGCGCGGGTGGGGTGGTCGCGGCGGAAGTACAGCACCTCCGGCACCTGGTGGAAGGGTCCGTGCAGGCCGATCTCGGCGGTGAAGGTGCGATCCGCGTGGTGGTAGCTGTCGAGCGGCTTGACCCGGCGCAGGACCTCGGCCCGTACCACCCCGTACATGTCGTCGCCGCCGGGCTCGAACAGCATGCTGCGCAGGCGCTCCGACGGGCGCGGGGAGTCGGTGGCGAGCCCGTACTCGTACGGGACCCGGACCTGGCCTTCGCCGTCGACGACGGCTTGTCCGGCGTGCGCGAGGACGATCTCCGGCCGCTCGTCCAGCGCCTCCACGCAGGCCCGCAGCAGGTCCCGGGCGTACAGGTCGTCGTGCGAGGCCCACTTGAACAGCTCGCCGCGGCTCTCGGCGAACACGCGGTGGTGGTTCGGCGCGGCGCCGATGTTGCGGGGCAGCCGGGTGTACCGGATGCGCGAGTCCCGTGCGGCGTACCGGCGGCAGATGTCCGCGGTTCCGTCGGTCGAGGCGTTGTCAGAGATGAGGAGCTCGAAGTCCTCGTAGGTCTGGCCGAGCAGGGCGTCGAGTGCCTCGGCGAGGTACTGCTCGCCGTTGTACACCGGCAGGCCGATGCTCAGCCGGGGATGTGCGGTCATGCGGTCCTCACTTCACGGATCGGGTTCTTGCGGTGTTCGCGCAGGACGGACCGCAGTTGGAGCCACCACAGGGCGGAGCCGGTGACGGTCGCGGCGGCGACGCCCCAGGCCGATCCGACCGTGCCGGCCGTCGCAGCGCCGCCGAGCCCGCCGCCGACGTACAGGACGGAGGTGATCAGCTGACAGCGCAGGCTGCGCCGGGCCGCGCCGTGCGCGCGCAGCCCCACGGCCGCGCCGACGCCGAGGCTGGAGCCGGCGACGCCGAGCGTGGCCGGCACGATGATCGCCGAGGCCGAGTGCCAGACGGCGCCGAGCACGAACACGCCGGCCCGGTCCGGCAGCAGCAGCAGCGCCGCGCCCCAGAGCAGCGCGCCGGCGGCCTGCCCGCCGCCGATCAGGAGGCAGAACACGCCCAGCCGGTTCGGTGCCTGCCGCAGCACCCGTGCCGCCTCCGCGACGGTGGCCAGCGACAGCCCCATCAGCACCGCGAGGAACGGGCCGAGCAGGAGCTCGGTGCCCCGGACTGTACCCACCGCGCCGACCCCGACGATCGCGCCGAGTCCGTACGCCCGTAGTTGGCGCGCGCCGCTGAGGCCGACGTTCTCGACCAGGTACCGGTAGCCGAGGTCGCGGTGGGCACGGAGCCACTCGCGTGCTCCGGTCGGCCGGGGCCTGATGCGGGACTGGAGGCAGCCGTAGCCCGCGGCCACCGCGGCGGACAGGCCCCAGGCGAGCACGAAGGCGCCCACGCCGCCGACGCGGGCCGCCACCACCATGGCCGGGACGAGCGCGACGCCCCACACGACGTCGTTGACGAACGCCTTCCGCCCGACGCCGGCGGCGAAGAACGAGAACCGCCAGGCGTCCTGGAGCAGCAGCGCAGGCAGGGTGACGCCGAGGCAGGCGAACGCGTTTCCCACACGCCCGCCCGCCGCCAGCCCGGCCACCAGGCACACCGCTCCGACGGCGGCCCCGACGCCGAACGCGGTACCCGACGCCCGGGCCACCGCCGCCCGCCAGGACGCGGCCGGCACGCCGCTGAAGCGCACCATGAGCGGGTCGGTGGACAGCCCGCGCGAGACGCTGAGCAACACGCCGTAGGTCACCCAGACCAGGCTGAACACGCCGAACGAGGCCAGCCCCAGCGAGCGGGCCACGTACGCCCCCACCAGGAAGTTGCTCAAGCTGGAGGCCGCCTGGTCGGCGAGTCCCCAGGACAGCCGACCGGCTAGGGCCCGCGCGGCGGACCGCCGGGCCCGTCCGGCCGGGTCGACCGCCTGGGCGGTCGTCCCGCTCTCGGTGGTCATCTGCCTTCCTTGATCAGCCCGGCCTCGTGCAGGGCGTCGGCCGCGACCGCGACGGTGTCGAACGGCAGCCCGGACCGCTCGGCGACGTCCAGCAGGCTGTGCTCGCCGTCGGAGAGGTTGAGCACCCAGAGCATGGCCATCTGGGCCTGCTTCGCGTCGCTGCGGCCGCCGAGCGAGTCGTACAGCCCGCGCCGGCCCAACTGCGGTTCGCCGTAGGGGCTGAGGTTGACGTACCGCCGGTCGCGGTCAAGGACGGCGAACGCCTCGCGGCACACGCCGAGGGTGTCCGCCATCGCCTCCGGGGAGACGAAGTCCGGGTTGTCCGCCGAGGTGTGGTACTCCGGGTACTCGGCGTACGGGGTCCGGCTGAGCGAGCCGACGCCGAGATCGAACCCGGGCGAGCAGAACTGCCGTTCGTCGTAGCCGTACGGGCTGAACTCGGTGATGCGGTGCGGGCGTTCGGAGGCGGCCAGCACGTGCCGCATCACCCGGTCGATCTGCGCGTCGCCGCGCCTGCTCCGCTTGTACGTCAGCCGGCCCGGGTCGCCGGCGCAGGCCAGCACCAGCCCGTGCTTGACCCTTCCCCCAGCTCTCGGCTCCGCGTTGCGGGCCAGCCAGGTGATCGCCCCGATGGTGCCGGGCGCGAACAGGAACCGGTAGGTGTAGTACGGCTTCTGCTCCGCCAGCGCCCGGGCCAGGAACACCGCCACCGCGATGCCGGCCAGGTTGTCGTTGGCCAGCGACGGGTGACAGACGTGGCAGGAGACGATCACCTCGTCGGCGACCTGCCCGGGGACCATGTGCTCGGCGTAGGTGAGGTGGCCGTCGGCGAGCGTGGAGTCGATCCGCACCTCGTACTCGCCGTCCGGCAGCGCGTCCAGGGTCTCCTGGGCCAGGCAGAACCCCCAGGCCGGCGTCCAGTAGCTGGTGCGGTACGGCACCCAGGACGGGTGGTCCGGCAGGGTGTGCAGGTGCTCGCGCAGCTCGGCCAGCGGCATGGTGGCCGCCACCGGCACGCTGTAGCCGAGCACGTGCAGGCTGGACGCGGCGAAGTCGACGACCCGCTTACCGGCGGCGTCGGCGACATATGCGTCCCGGATGTTCCACTCCTGCGGGATCGTCCAGTCCAGCACCTCGGTCCCGGTCGGCACCTCGTGCACCTGCAACGGGAGGTACTCGCCGACGATCTCCAAGGTGGCGCGCACGCCGTCGCCGGTGATGCTCCGGCACAGCGGGTACAGCCGCTCCACCAGCGCGTGCATCTCCTCGCCCACCGAGGTCATCGGCGCCACCGCAGGGTGTCGTCGACGGCGCCGGCGTCGGAGGCCGCGCGCAGCACGGCGAGCCGGGTGAAGCGCCGCGTGAAGTCCTCCTTGTCCAGCCCGAACTTCCGGTAGGCGTCGGCGAGTTCGAGCGCGCCGTCCTTCACCGTCCACTCGCAGTCGAAGCCGGGCACCGCGGCGCGGAACCGGGAGAAGTCCACCCGGTACGACCGCGGATCGGCGCCGGTCTCCCCGGTGATCACCACGCGCGAGCCGGACACCGCCTCGGCTACCTGCCCGGCGATCTCGGCGACCGTGACGTTGTTGGCCTCGCTGCCGATGTTGAACGCCCGGTCGTGCACCGCCTCTTGAGGTGCCGTCAGCGCGGCCGCGAAGGCCCGCGCGATGTCGGCGGCGTGCACCAGCGGGCGCCAGGGGGTGCCGTCGGAGAGCACAAGGACTTCGCCGGACAAAAGGGCGTGCCCCACCAGGTTGTTCAGCACGATGTCGGCGCGCAGCCGGGGCGAGTAGCCGAAGGCGGTGGCGTTGCGCATGTACACCGGGCTGAAGTCGCCGTCGGCCAGCGCGTGCAGGTCGTCCTCCACCCGCACCTTGGACTCCGCGTACGGCGTCACCGGGCGCAGCGGGGCGTCCTCGGCCACCAGGTCGTCTCCGCCGGCGGCTCCGTAGACCGAGCAGGTCGACGCGTACAGGAAGCGCCGCACCCCGGCGTCGCGGGCCAGCCGGGCCAGCCGCACGGACGCGTGGTGGTTGATGTCGTAGGTGAGCTCCGGCGCCAGCGATCCCAGCGGGTCGTTGGAGAGCGCCGCCAGGTGGATCACGGCGTCCACCCCGGCCACGTGTTCGGCCGTGACGTCGCGCAGGTCCACCCGGTGCCCCGGCGGGTCGGCGGGCGTCGGGCCCAGCACGCAGTCGGCGAACAGGCCGGCGTCAAGACCGACGACCTCGTGGCCGGCGGCGGCGAGGACCGGGGCCATCACGGTGCCCAGGTAACCCTGGTGTCCGGTCAGCAGTACGCGCAAGGTTCATTCCCCCAGGTCGAGAGTGAGTTTGGTGACGGCGAACGCCTCGGCGTAACGCGCGTGGCATTCGATGCCGCGGATCCGGGCCAGCCCGAGGAAGGCCTCCCGGTCGTACCAGGGCCTGTGCTGCTGCGAGGGGTAGTGCTCCTGCAGCAGCCGCACCTTGCGTTCGGCGGTCTCCGGCGACAGCGGCTGGTACGCCGCCGGACGGCCGAGGTCGCCGTCCCATTTGGCGATCTCGTAGCCGAGCACGAGATGGTCGCGGAACGCCGTGGACATCAGCTTCGCCAGGCCGCGGTGGTCCTGGTGGGCGTCCTCGGTGCGCGGGGCGAGGACGAGGCCGGGGTCGGTCTGCGCGCGCAGCTCCTCGACCGCGGCCTTGGCCTCGGACCAGT
The DNA here is from genome assembly GCF_040645355.1 of Streptomyces sp. NPDC046805. Taxonomy (NCBI): domain Bacteria; kingdom Bacillati; phylum Actinomycetota; class Actinomycetes; order Kitasatosporales; family Streptomycetaceae; genus Streptomyces; species Streptomyces sp. NPDC046805. Next base: position 22,478 of record NZ_JBEYYC010000029.1, read on the forward strand.
ACGCGGGCATCCGGCCGTCCGGCAGTTTGAGGACGGTCAGCCGCAGGTCGGCGCCGGGGCAGAAGGCGGCGAGCGCGGCCCGCTCCTCCTGCTCCCGTTCGCTGCCGCCGCCGGAGAGCACCAGCGCGTCCACGCGGATGCCCGGCCGTGCCAGGCAGATCGTCAGCAGCGTGCCGCCGGCGCCGATGGCGATGTCGTCGCAGTGCGCGCCCACCGCGACGATCCCGTCCAGGGGCCCGGCCCCGAGCCGGATCACGCGGCCCCCACCGGGGCGCCGTCCCGCTCCCACACGGCCCACGGGCGGTCGCCCCTGGTGTAGGCGTCGTGGAGCGCGGCCCGCTCCTTCACGGTGTCGGTCGGCTGCCAGAAGCCGCGGTGCTGGTACGCCACCAGCCGTCCGCGCTTGGCCAGTTGGGCGCAGCCGTCGGCGACCAGGTCCCCGTTCTCCGGTATGTGGTCGAAGACGTCCTGGCGCAGCACGAAGTAGCCGCCGTTCTCCCACAGCGGCAGTTCGCTCACCGCGGTGATGCCCCCCACCAGACTGCCCTCGCCCAGTTCCACGCAGTGGAACGAGGACTGCGGCGGCACCACCATCATCGACGCCCCGGCGTCGCGCTGGGCGAACCGGTCGATCATCTCCGGCAGCGGGGCGTCGGTGAGCACGTCGGCGTAGTTGGCGAGGAACATCTCGTCGCCGTCCAGGTAGTGCCGCACGCGGCGCAGCCGCTCGCCGATCGGCGACTCGATGCCGGTCTCCGCGAACGTGATCGTCCAGTCGGCGATGTCGGTGGACAGCAGCTCGGTGCGCCCGCCCCGCAGGACGAAGTCGTTGGACGTCGTCTCCTCGTAGTTGAGGAAGAAGTTCTTGATGTGGTCGGCCCCGTAGCCGAGGCAGAGGATGAACTCCGTGTGCCCGTAGTACGCGTAGTAGCGCATGACGTGCCAGATCAGCGGCCGCGGGCCGACCATCGCCATCGGCTTGGGCGTGTCGTCGGAGGTGCCGTTGCGCATGCGCAGCCCGTACCCGCCGCAGAACAGGACGACCTTCATGACTCCACCTCGACAGTGCTCGATGTGACAGCGCCCGGCTCTACGACGCTCAGTTCCGGGATGGGGAAGACCAGACGGCCGCCCCAGGCGTGCACGAAGGACAGCTGATCGACCAGCTCGGCCCGCAGGTTCCAGGGCAGGACGAGCACGTAGTCCGGCTTGTCGATGCCGATCTGCTCGGGCGGCAGGATCGGGATGCGGGTGCCCGGGGTGAACCTGCCGTGCTTGTAGGGGTTGCGGTCGACCGTGTACGGGAGCAGGTCGGGCCGGATGCCGCAGTGGTTGAGGAGAGTGTTGCCCTTGCCCGGGGCGCCGTAGCCGACGACCGTCTCGCCGCGCTCGGCCGCCTCGATGAGGAACCGCAGCAGGTCCCGGCGCACCTTGGCCACCCGAGCTGAGAACTCGCTGTACCCGGACAGCTCCTGCAGCCCGGCGGCCTTCTCCCGGTCCAGCACGTCGGCCACCTGCTGGCTCGGCTCGCCGGCCGCCTCGGCCGGCCGGGCCCACAGCCGGATGGAGCCGCCGTGCGTGGGCAACAACTCGACGTCCACGAGCGCGAGTCCGCCGCTCGCCAGCGCCCGGATCGCGGACGCGACCGTGTAGTACTGGAAGTGCTCGTGGTAGATCGTGTCGTACTGGTTCTCCTCGATCAGGGTCAGCAGATGCTGCACCTCGATGGAGACCCACCCGTCGTCGGCGACCAGCGCGCGCAGCCCCCGGGTGAAGCCGACCACGTCGGGGATGTGCGCATACACGTTGTTGGCCACGACCAGGTCGGCCGGGCCGTGCTCGGCGCGGACGGCGGCGCCGACGGCCGGGCCCAGGAACTCCGTGAGCGTGGGCACGCCCGCCTCCCGCGCCGCGGCGCCCACGTTCACCGAGGGCTCGATGCCGAGGCAGCGGATGTCGCGGTCCACCATGTGCCGCAGCAGGTAACCGTCGTTGCTCGCGACCTCGACCACGAAGGCGTCGGGGCCGAGGCCCAGCCGCTCCACGGCACCGGTGACGAAGGTGCGCGCGTGCTCCACCCAGGAGGTCGAGTAGGAGGAGAAGTACGCGTACTGCGTGAACGTCTCCTCCGGCGTGATCAGCGGCGGGATCTGAGCGAGCCAGCACTCGGTGCAGACCCGCAGGTGCAGCGGGTACGCGGGCTCCGGCTGGTCCAGTTGGTCCGCGGCGAGGAAACTCTCGCACGGCGGGGTCGCCCCCAGGTCGACGACGCTCGCCAGCGCCGCCGAGCCGCACAGTCGGCATCGTGTCATCTGCTGCCCCCATCCCTGCTCGCGCGGGTGTCTCCGCCGCGAGCCAGCGTTACCGTTCTTGCCGTTCTTTCCGGTGTTGCCGTTCCTGTCGGCGCTCCTGGTTCCGCCGACGGCGCGGTGTCCTCGCCGCCTGACCACGCCGCGATCGCGGTGCGGTACCCCTCCATCAGGTTTGCCAGTCCGACGGCCGGACTGAACGCCTGTTCATAGCGGCGCCGGGCCGCCTGGCCCATCTCCCGGTTGACCGCCGGGTCGGCCGTGATCCGGCGGATGCACGACGCGAGCGAGTCCGCCTCGCCCGGCCGGTGCAGCAGCCCGGTCACCCCCTCCTCGACGAGTTCGGCGTAGGCGCCGATCCCGGCGGCGACGGTCGGGACCCCCGCTGCCATCGCCTCCACGAGCACCAGGCCGAACGTCTCCAGGGACATCGAGGGAGCCACTACGGCGACCGCCCGCGAGGCGGCCTGCCGGCACCGGGCCGGGTCGTACAGGCCGACGTACCGCACGTCGTCCCTGCCCTCCGCCCAGGCAGTCACCTCCCGTTCGAGCGGCCCCGCGCCGGCGACCACGAGCGGCACGCCCACACCGCCGTCCGCGGCGATCGCGTCCCAGGCGGCCATGAGCAGCCGTATACCCTTGGTCTCCGAGAGCCGGCCGAGAAAGAGCAGATGCTCTCCCTCGCCGACTCGGCAGGCGCCCGGGTCGGGGACGAAGTTGTGCTTCACCGCCAGCCGCTGGGAGGGCACGCCGCCCCGCGCCAGGATGTCGCGCTGTGTCGCGGAGACGCAGAAGAAGCGGTCCACGCCGGACCACCACCTCCGTCGGTTGACCGACAGGCTGACCGCGAGCGGCACCGTCGCCAGCCGGGAGCCCCGGTAGCAGCCGTGCCGGACGGCCGGCAGCGGCGCCGATCCGACGCACTCGGTGCAGAGCCGGCCGTCCCGTTGCAGCGTGCCGGGCGGGCAGACCTGGGCGTAGTTGTGCAGCGTGGCGACGACGGGCACGCGGGCGTCGGCGCAGGCGGCCAGCACCGCGGGCGACAGCAGCGGGAAGACGTTGTGGACGTGCACCACGTCCGGCCGCTCGGCGCGGAGCCGGGCGGCGAGCTCCGCCCGGACCGCCGGGTTCCACGGCACCAGCAGCGGCACCGCGGCCTTGCCCAGCAGGGACCGGTCCGCTATGTCGGCACTGCGCCGCTCGAACACCTCGACCCGGTGGCCGGCCTCGCGCAGCAGCCCCACTTCCTGGTCGACGACGTTGTTCTCCCCGCTCGGCTGCGCCGAGGAGTAGCGGTTGTGCACCATGAGGACGTGCATGCTCAGGCCACCTCCAGATCAGGACTTGACGCCGCGGGAGAGGTCGGCTCCCGCATTCCGGGCAGCCGGAGCCGCCGTCGACGCCCGGGCGGCGTCCGCGGCGGCGCGGTCTCGGCGGGCGCCGCCAGCAGCGAGGCGGCCAGGGCCAGATGCAGCAGATACGCCGAGGCGTCGCCCAACCCGACTTCGGTGTACGACGAGATGGCGCAGTAGCTGATCAGGAAGATCGCGCAGGCCCTCGGCAGCGACGGTGGGCGCAGCAGTGCGACGCCGCCCAGCACGAGGACGATCGCCGCCACGAGGGCGTCGCCGATCAGCCCCTGCTCGTTGTAGACGGCCAGCCAGCTGCTGTCGATCGGCAGGCCCTCGAACGACTTGTCGCCCAGGCCTGTGCCGAACAACTGCTGCGAGGTCGACCGCGGGGCCGAGAGCAGGGCGTGCCAGACCTTGGCCCTGCCGGTGAAGCTGGCGAAGTTCTGCTGGCTCTGTCCGCGCAGGAACCACGCCTGCAGCGCGGAGGAGAACCCCACCGCGGCCACCGTGGCGCACAGCACCACACAGGTGAAGAACCGGCGGGCGGCGGCGCTGGTCAGGATGAGCGAGAGGACCGCCAGCACCAACCCGACGAGCAGACCCAGCGTGGCCGTCCGGGTGTGGCTCAACGCGAGCAGGACGAGTGACGGCACGATGATCAGCGCCGCGCCGGTTTTGGTGGTCCGACGGCCCAGAACGAGCAGCACGGTGAGCCCGATGATCACCGCGGTGTACTGCCCGATCTGCGGCGGGGTGAGCGGCCACAGCGCGCCGACCAGCCGTCCTTGGTAGGTCGCGGGCATGGCCGCGCCGGGCGAGATGACCAGGCCGGCGGCCGCCGTCACGAGCACTGCGAAGTAGATCCGTATGTGACTCCGGACGAACGTCAGGCTGCCGTCCCACCAGCGGCTGAGGAGCCACAGCGTGGCGATGAAGAGAGTCAGTCGGGCGCAGCGGAACAGTGAGCCGGGTCCGGCCAAGCGCACACTTGAGATCGTGCTCTCCACCAGCAGGAGGGTGAGCAGGAGCAAGAAGGCGCTGGGGCGGATCCGCAGCCGGGGGTTGAGCACGAGTGCCAGCAGGAACGCGGCGACCAGCGCGCCCATGGTGGCCATCTGCATGAGGGAGCGGGGCAGCGTGATGATGGTCTTCTGCCCGGCGGAGCCGAACGTGTTGAGGGCCAGCAACGCCCAGGCCGTCCCGATGAGTTTCGGTGTGCTGCCGGCGCGTGTCCCGGCGGCGGGCGATGCGTCCGTCGCGTCCGGTCCGCCCCACGGCCCGCTGTCCATCGGTTCCCCGCCCATCTCAACCACCCGCCTGCGGACGGAGGGTGCTGTTCGTGTCCTGCCGGTACGGCGCGCTCTGCCACTGGGCGAAGTCGAGCACCCGACCCCGGTCGTGGGCGACGAAGCTCCACGGTCCGATGTAGACGTTGTCGTGCCAGCGGTTCCGCTGCCGGAAGGTGATCGCCTCGGCCACCCGGGAGCCCTTGTACGGTGACCAGTCGGGGAAGGTCCCGTGGTCGGACAGCACCGCCATCCGGCCGCACAGCCCCGCGCACCCGGCGGTGGTCGCACTCTGCACGAAGCGGTTGTCGTGGATGTCCACCCGCTGGGTCTTCCACCGGCAGTCGGAGAGCAGCGGCGCGGTGGCGATCGCCGGCCGCGCGCAGCGGTGGACGTCCCGGACCAGCAGCGTGCAGTAGTCGGACGAGGTGTTGGCCGGGCTGTTGCAGAACCGGTCGGCGTCCTCCCACAGGGTGATGCCGGACCAGTTGTCCTCCAGCTCGTTCCCGTAGACCTCGATCCGGTCCGTGCGGGCCTCGACCCGCGGTTCGCCGCCGGCCTCGGACAGGTAGACGGTTCCGTAGGGGAAGTCGTCGCCCCGGGCGGCGTACTTGCGGCCCTGGACCAGGTTGTTGCGCCGGATCATGTTGTCTCGGATGACCGCGTTGTAGCTGATCTCGTAGATCAGCGCCGGGCCGTCGTTGTCCTCGATCACGTTGTTCTCGATGAGGAAGTCGTTGTCGTCGGTGTCGGCCCACACCCCTGCGCCCCGGTTGTCGTGCACCCAATTGCCTTGTACATCGGCGCCGTTGACTGCCCAGAACTTGGCGCCTCCGCTGCAGCCGCAGCCACGCTGCCGTCGCTCCCAGTCGTCGGTGTTGTTGCCGGTGATCTCGTTGCCCTCGACCACCAGGCCGGTGACGGCGCCGGTGCCCTTGTACCCGTTGATGCCGTACTGGCCGTTCCTTCGCAGGCAGTTGTCGCGGACCTGCTGGCGGGCGCCGACCATCAGCCCCCCGCCGGAGTTGTCCTGCACCGTCGTGTGCTCGATCACCCACCCATCGGCCGAGTCGTGGTTGACCACGCCCTCGTCATGCGGCGCGGCGAAGTGCTGCACGGTCAGGTGGCGGATGGTGACGTTCTCGGCGCTCCCGCCGAACGCGATCTGGTTGACCGTCCGGCCGTCGAGGACCGCCCCCGGCGCGCCGATGTAGACGTCCCCCTCCTTGGGGAGGACCTGGCCGTGCGGCCCCGACTTGAGCGTGTGGGTACCCGGCCGGAGCCAGAACGTGGTGTGCGGAGGGCTGTCCAGGGTCTTCACGGCCAGGTCGTCGACGACCGCGGGGTCGACCGTGACGACACCCGCGGGCGCCCGCGCCGGTCCGGCCGCGGGCGCGGCGCACACGTGGGCCACGGACCCGGTCGGCGCGGGCATGGGCGCCGCCGTCGGCTCCGCCCGGTCGCCCGACCGGACGTCGCAGCCGGTCGCCGTCAGCAGGGTCAGCGCCAGCCATGCCGCCGCCGACGCCCAGCGCCGCCTCCCCCTTTCCCGCACGCGTCCCCCTAGCCGCGGAACCTGAGCACGGTGGTGAACCCGTCCGTGCCGTCGCTGAAGCCGGTGCCGACGAGGACCGTCGCGGGTTCCTTGCGCCCGAAGCCGGCGGAGTACCAACCCAGCGGCGGGTCACTCTCGCCGCGGTGCCCCTGCCAGCGCAGCTGCCCGGGCAGGTCGAGCACCGCGGAGCGGTCCTCGCCGCCCCGGGTCCAGGTGAGCACGGCCCGGCTCCCCGTCAGCTCCGCGGCGATCGACGGGCCCAGGTGGAACGCCAGCCGAACGGCCCGGCGCGGGCCGCGCACCTCGTCGACCACCCGCAACTCCCGGCTCGCGGCGGTCAGCTCCACCCGGCGGCGGTGCACCGAGCGCCCGTAGCCGGTGTGCTCGGCGGACCAGCGGGCGACGCCGGCGTCGGGCCCGCCCCGGGCACCGGTGTCCGCGAGCAGGACCCGGGTGCGGGCGTGCCGGGTCCACAGGAAGGGGCCGCCGGAGACGGACTGGTCGCCGCCGTCCAGTTCGAGCGTGTTGTGGCCGAGGGTCGACCGGAAGTACCGACGCCACTCGGGCTGCCCGTGGTAGCAGAACGTCCCCGGGTCGGCGAGCACGTCGACCCCGTCGTGCCGGACCTCCACGGACAGCGCGTCCGCGTGGGCGTGCGCGGCGATGGACAGGAAGCCGTGCGGGCCACCGTCGCAGCGGCACCAGATCTCCTCCGGGCCGCTCTCCGCCCGCGCGCGCAGAATGGTCATGCCCGCGTCGGCGAGGTGGTCCGGCCGGGTCGCCGGGCGGGTCGCGGCCGGTGCCCCGGGCCGGATCAGCGCGGCCAGCAGCGGGGTGCGTACGTCCGTGCCGGTCACGGCCGGCCACCAGTCGAGCCGGCCGAACACGGCGTCCCCGGTGGCCAGCAGCGAGGCCCAGCGGTCGGTTCCCGCGCCGTCCACGACCAGGCCGTGACCGTCGTCCGCGTCGCCCTGGCGCGGCGGCCTCAGCCGGTTGTCCACGACGGCCGCGAGCGCGTCGGTCATCCGCAGCAGCACCAGCCGGACCGACGCGGGGACCGGTACGCCCGCGGCGTCCGCCTCGGCCAGCGCGGCCAGGCCGAGCTCCAGCACGAGTCCGTGGTACTCGGTGGCCAGTTCGCGGTTGAGGCCGGAGCCGAAGGTGTTGCTCCGCAGGTGCCGCTCCAGCGACCGCAGCGCGTCGGCGCGCCAGCGAGCCGACGCGGGGAACCACCCGAACGCGCAGGCCGCGGCGAACTGCCCGGCGGCCTCGGCGACGATGTGGTTGTTGGCCGAGGAGCCCCGGCTGGGGAAGGCGGCCAACCAGCGCTGGTGGTACCAGATCTGACGCACCGCCACCGGATTCCCCTCGAACAGCCCGGCCGCGCCGGGCCAGCCGTCGAGCAGGCGGCGGACCCACACCCAGGACAGCAGCCGGATGCCCAGCTCGATGCCGCTGGTCCAATGGACCGAGCGCAGCGGAGGGTTGGCCTGCCACCAGGACCGCAGGTGCTCGGCGGCGCGCTCGGCGTACCGGTCGTTCCCGGTGATCGCGTAGGCGGCGGCGAGCACGGTCAGGTACTGATGCCGGGACAGCTCCCAGATCTGCTTGACGTCGCCGATCGCCTCCTCGTCGCGGTACGGCACGTCGAAGGCGTAGCCCGACGGGGCCCGGCGCCCGGTCTTCGGGTCGAACGACCAGTCCGGGGCGGCGAGGTCGTCGCGGACCACGCCGAAGAACTCGGCGCGCCCGTCCATCAGCCGGTCCGCCTCGGCGACGAGGCGCTTGGCGGCGTCGGCCGGCACGGCGGCGACCGTCCCGGCGGGCAGGACCGCGGTGAACCGGGCGCCGGTCACGCTCGGGCCGTCCGGCAGCGCCGACCGCCACCGCCGCCTGCGCACCGCGTCGCCCACCCGGCCGCCGACCTCCCGCGGCCCCATCCGGGACAGCCGCCGCAGGTACCAGCCCGCGCTCATGGTCATCGCGACCTCGCCAACGTCACCGGCGCGCCGCCGGCCAGGCCGGCCTGCACGGCGAGGGTGGCCGACGTGGTGGCGACCAGCGACTCCAGCGGCACCGGCATCGGCCCGCCGGTCCGCACGGCCTTGATGAACGCGGCCAGTTCGGCGGACTGGCCCTTGTCCCGGGCCTTGGGCAGCCGCGAACTGACCCACCGCTTGCGGCCGTAGACCGAGGCACGGACGAAGTCGTCGAGCCGCAGCACCTTGCCGTCCGCGACGAGGTCCAGCGTCTCCTTGGGGAAGCCGGGCGCGCCGGTGGTGACGTAGCTGATGGTGGCGGTGGACCCGTCCGGGTAGCGCAGCACGACCTGCAGGTCCTCGTTGCCGGAGGTGGCGACTGCGTACACCGATACCGGGTCGGCCTCGAGCAGCCAGCTCGCCGTGTCGATGAAGTGTCCGCCCTCGCCGGCGAAGCGCGAGCCTTCGGTGCCCTGTTGGAGGTACCAGCTGCCGTGCTGCAGTCGGCCCGCGTTGACCAGGTAGCGCAGGCTCGCCGGACCGGTCCGGGCGCCGAACCGCCTCCTGGCCTCCTGCAGCAGCGGCGCGAACCGGCGGTTGAAGCCCACCTGCAGCCGGTCGTTGCCGGATTCCTCCACCGCCGCGAGCACGCCGGCCAACTCGTCCTCGGTGAGCGCCAACGGCTTCTCCACGAACACCGTCTTGCCGGCCAGCAGTGCCTTCCGGGTCAGTTCGGCGTGCGAGCTGTGCCGGGTGACGACGAACACCGCGTCGACGGACGTGTCGCCGAGCACGGCGTCGAGATCGGTGGTCGCCTCGGCGAAGCCGAACTTCCGCTGCGCGTTGGCCGCGGACAGCGCCGTCGTGGTGACGACCGTGGACAACTCGACGCCGTCGCGCTGTGCCAGGTGCGGCAGCAGCATCGACGTCGCGTAGTTTCCCGCGCCGACGAACGCCAGCCGCACCGGCGCCTTGGCGGACCGGGCCGGGGTGGACGCTCCGCCGCCGCGTCGCACCGCGGGCACTGCCACCGCCGGGGCCTCAGGTTCTCCCGCGTGTTCGGGGTACCGGAACAGCACGGCCACGGCCTTCAGGTCGCCGTCCTTCAGGCGCTGGTACGTCTCGACGGCGTCGTCGAAGTCGGCGATGTGGGAGACCAACGGCTCCACGTCGACGCGGCCGCGGGCGAGGAGATCGAGGAAGCACGCCAGGTTGCGGCGCTCGGTCCAGCGCACGTAGCCGATCGGGTAGTCCCGCCCCTCGAGCTCGTACTCCGGGTCGTAGCGCCCGGGGCCGTAACTGCGCGAGAAGCGGACGTCGAGCTCCTTCTCGTAGTACGCGTTCCACGGCAGGTCCAGGCGGCACTTGCCGATGTCGACGACCCGGCCGCGGTCCCGGCAGAGCCGGGCGGCCAGCTCGACGGGCTGGTTGCTGCCGCCGCCGGCGGCCAGGTACACCTGGTCCACGCCGTGCCCACCGGTGAGTTCGGCGACGGCGGCTTCCACGGCCGCGGACGCGGGATCGCCGCAGGCCGCGGCGCCCAGACGCTCGGCGAGCTCGCAGCGCGCCGGGTCGGGGTCGACCCCGACGACGCGGACCCCCGAGGCGGCAAGGAGTTGCACCACCAGCTGTCCGATCAGCCCGAGGCCGATGACCAGCGCCACGTCGCCGAGTTGCGGCTCGCCGCGGCGGACGCCCTGCATCGCGATCGACCCGACGGTGCCGAAGGCCGCGTGCCGCGGCGCGAGGCCGTCCGGCACCGGGGCGTAGAGGTTCTTCGGCACCCAGTTCAGCTCGGCGTGCAGCGCGTGCTCGTTGCCGGCGCAGGCCACGAGGTCGCCGACCTTCACGTCGTCGATCCCGGCGCCGACCTGCTCGACCACTCCGCACAGCGAGTAGCCCAGCGGTGTGTAGGAATCCAGCTTGCCCATCACCTTGCGGTAGGTGGCGGGCACCCCGTTGGTGGCCACGCTCTGCATGACCTTGGCCACCTGGTCCGGCCGGGAGCGGGCCTTGCCGAGCATCGACATGCCGGCCTCGGACACCTTCATGAGCTCGGTCCCGGTGGAGATCAGCGAGTAGGCGCTGCGGACCAGCACACCGCCCGGCTTGCACCCCGGCACCGGCACGTCGAGCACCGCCAGCTCGCCGCTCTTGTAGTTCTGCACAACCTGCTTCACCCGAAGTCCCCTTGTTCTACGCCGTCTTGTACGCCGCCGAGCGAGCGTTCTGGCCGGACCCGGAGATCGCGTCGCGGTACCAGTACTCGAGGGTCAGCACATGCCACAGATGTTTGGAGAAGTCCCGCTGCCCGGCGGCGTCCTCGGCGACCATGCGCGCCAGGGCGTCGCGGCGCAGGAGCCCCGAACGGACGAGCTCACCGTCGTTCACCACCTCGCGCACCATCGGTGCCAGATCCCGGCTCATCCAGGCGCGCAGCGGGGCGCTGAACAGGCCCTTCGGCCGGTACACGATCTCCCGGGGCAGGATCGAGGTGGCCGCCTCCTTGAGGACGGCCTTGCCCTGCCGTCCGACGATCTTGCGATCACCCGGCACGGCGAACGCCGCCTTGACCACCTCGACGTCCACGTACGGCACCCGCACCTCGGTCGACGCGGCCATGCTCGACCGGTCCGTGTACGTGAGGTTCAGGCCCGGCAGGAACATCCGGGCGTCGCCCAGGCACATGCGGTTGACGAAGTCGTCGAGGTCGTTGTCCTGGTAGACGTCCGCATGCTCGGTCAGCACGTCCTCGACCGCCGGGGCCAGGTCCGGATCGACCAGGGCGAGCAGCTCGTGCTGGTCGTACATGGTGTAGCTGCGCCGGAACGCGGTCTCCTCCGGCAGATCGGCGAAGGAGAGGAACCGCTTCGCGAAGCGCACCGACCGGTACCCCCGGCGGCTCGTCGCGACCGGCAGCCGGTCCACGGCCCTGGACACCCCGCGCCGCAGGGGCAGCGGGATGCGCTGGTAGCGCAGCGCGATCAGGTTGGCCAGGTGCTTGCGGTAGCCGGCGAACAGCTCGTCGGCGCCCATCCCCGAGAGCATCACCTTGATCCCGGCCTCCCGGGCGGCCGAGCAGATCAGGAACGTGTTGATCGCGGCGGGGTCGCCGATCGGCTCGTCCAGGTGGTACGTCATCTGAGGCAGCAGGTCGAGCACGTTCGGAGCGATCTCGATCTCGTGCAGGTCGACGCCGAACCGCTCGGCCACCTGCCGGGCATAGCGCAGGTCGTCCGGCATCGCCTCGAACCTGGCGTCCTCGGCGCGGAACCCGATCGTGTAAGCGGAGATCCCGGACTGGTGGCGGGCCGCCAGTGCGGTCAGGTAGCTGGAGTCCAGCCCGCCGGAGAGGAAGGTCGCCACGGGTACGTCGGACAGCAGGTGCCGCCGGGTCGACTCCTCGACGATGGCAGCCAGGTCCGGCCGCTCGCCGCCGAGAGCCCGCTCCCGCCCCTCGGCTGCGACGTCCTTCAGGTTCCAGAACCGGCCGCGCTCCACGCGGCCGTCGGGCCGGCACCGCAGCCAGCTCCCCGGCGGCAGCTTCTCCGCCTCGCGGAACGCGCATCGTGAGTCCGGCACCCAGTAGTACAGCAGCGAGGCCACCAGCGCCGCATGGTCCACCTGCAGCGACCCGCCGGTCACGGCGGCGAGCGCCTTGAGCTCGGAGGCGAACACCAGGCCCTCACCGCGCCGGAGCAGGAACAGCGGCTTGATGCCCAACTGGTCGCGAGCGAGCACCAGTTCACCGGTCCGCTCGTCGAAGATCCCGAACGCGAACATGCCGCGCAGCCGGGGCAGGCAGTCCGTGCCCCAGCGCCGCCAGGCCTCCAGCAGCACCTCGGTGTCGGAGGTGCCGCGGAAGCGCACCCCGGCGGCGGCCAGCTCGGCACGCAGCTCGGGCGCGTTGTACAGCTCGCCGTTGTACGTCAGGGCGAGGCCGTCCGAGACCATCGGCTGGGCGCCGGTCTCGGACAGGTCGATGATGGCCAGTCGGCGGTGCCCGAGGTGCACGTCGCCGTCACCGGCGGGGTGGCTGTACCGGCCCGCCCCGTCCGGGCCGCGGTGGGCGAGGATGTCGGTGAGCCGGTCGGTCACGGCCTTCCCGTCCGGCCATCGGTAAGCGCCTGCGATGCCACACATGTCTACCGCGCCTCCTGGTCGTTGTCCGGGACTCGTACGGCCCATGACGTCCGCCTCGTCTGCGGCCGGCCCGTCCGGCTCGGGCGCTCGCTTCGGGCGCGCAGCGCGGTGTGCAGCCCGTCCCACAGAGTGCCGTCGGTCCGGTCATGCGGATCGGGGTCGATCACCACCACACCGATCACCGAAATGCGCAGGTCCGCGAGCTGCCGCGCCACGGTGTGCAGCCATGCCGCGCTGCCGTGCCCGGCACGGACGACGAGCACGGTCCGGGTGCCGAGGTACTGGAGGTCGGTCCACGCCGTGCCGGGCGCGACCGAGCCGACGCCGAGCCGGTGCTCCTGCTGCGGCGCGGCCGCGGCGCGCTCGCCGCTGATCACGTCAGGGTCTCCCGGTTCCTGGCGGCGGCCGGCGAGCTGCCGGCCGGGCAGACCGTCGATGATCACCAGTGGCTCCTCCGCCGCCAGCGCCCTGGCGAGGTCCACAGCGATCACGGCCGCGCTGCGCGCACAGCCCAGTTCCAGCAGTGACACCGGTTCCGCCGAGCCGCGCACGACGCGGGCCAGGGTCCTGGTGAGCCGTTCGCGCGCGTCCCGGGTCCGTCGGCGCTGCCACGGCCTGGCCGACCGGCGGGGTGCGGGGCGCAGCTCCGCGATGACCGAGGCGCCCAGGTTCGCGGCGATCTCCCGGCGCAGCACGGGACGGTCCGCCACCACCGTGCCGATCGCGGCCGACGCGAGCCCGAGGACGAGCCCGAGGATGAGCCCGATCACGGCGTCGGTGGCGACGGCCTTGGGCAGGGAGTGCCGCACCGCGCGCGGAGCGTCCACGATCCGTGTGCCGGCCATGAGTTGGGGTGTGCCGACGCGCGCCTCCTCGGCGCGTTGGTTGAAATCGGCGATCTGCGAGGTGAGCGCGGCCCGGCGGGCGTAGAGCGACTCGAGGGTCGCCGACGCGTTCGCCGACGGTCCCTCTCCGATCGCCGTGTTGACCTGGGAGAGTTCGTCCCGCAGGCGGTTGCGCTGGGCGAGCAGGGCATCGGCCTCGGCGTTCGCGGCTCCCTTCAGCCGCGCCACATGGTCCGCGACGAACGCATCTGCCAGCGCCTTGGCACGGGCCGACGCTTCCGCGTCGCTGTCACCTTTCGCAGTGATCTGCAGCACGTTGTTGGTCAAACCGATGCCCTGGTAGTCCGCCATGAAGTCCTCCGGACTTTCCGAGGACTTGAGGGCCTGCAGGGCCCTGCCGGCGATCCGCGTGGTCTGCAGCAGCGCGGCGTCGGTGCGGATCAGCGTTCCGGGGTCGCTCGGCTGATCCTCCGCATGCGCGACCAGGACCTTGGCCACCGCGGTCGGTGGCGCCGGCAGCAGGACCGCCACCGCACCGCCGACGAGCAGCCCCAACAGCGCCATCGCGCCCCAGATACGGCGGCGCCTGCGCACTGCCACCACCAGCGCCTGCAGGTCAATCAGCGGAGCGGCGGCCGACGGCTCCGAAGGCATGCTCGTCGTCACACCGAACCTCCCCTCACGTCCGCGCCAACCGCCCTCGCCGGCGTGGCGTTGTTCGAACGATGGCCGGCAGACCGCATCGGACGGGCCCGGACCGCGCTGGCGGCGACGAAGCCGACGACATCGTGCCTGGCATCCGCACACGCCTCGGCGATGCCGGCGAGCTCCCCTGCGGTCCAGCTGCCCGCGCTGAGCACGACCAGGGCGCCGGACTCGGTGACGCGGTCCGGCACCACCGGCCGGGACACCGAAACCCGCGCCACGCGCAGCATGAGGTCTCCCCTGCTCGAAGAGCTTGGGGAAGGATCGCTCCCGGCCTCGGCGACGAGCCGCTTGGCGGCCCGGCCGGCGATCTCGTCGCCGTCCGGGACGACAACCAGCAGCCGTCGGGGGGCCGGCAGCTGCTCCCGCAGGCGGGCACCCACCCGCCGGTAGCGGATCTGCCTGCTGGCCTCGTCGCCGGACGTCCGCGGGGTCGGCAGGTCCCACCGGGTTTCGACGCCCAGCAGCCAGCGTGTCCAGGCCAGCGGGCCACGGCCTTTCGGCCCGTGCGCGCGCCGTTCACCGGGTACGTCGACGGTGCCCAGCAGTGCCGACCCCAGCGCCGCGGCGAGCTCCGGTTCGGTGCGCGGTCGGCGACCCACCCGTGCGGCGGCGAGATGGCCGATGACCGCGAGCAGGAAGAACAGCAGCGCCCCGCCGCCGACGAGCTGAATCCTCGTCGGCGGCGCCTGACCGGTCGGCCGGGCCGCCGCCCCCACGACGACCATGCTGCCCTCGTTGGCTGCCGGGCCGGCCTGGTCCAGCTTGTCCATGGCCCCCTGCAGCGTGGTGCGCAGCTGTTCGAGCTGGGTCCGGGCCTGGACGCTCTCCACGGACCGCCCCTGATCGGCCGCATCGGCCAGCTTGCTGATGCGGCGGCTGGTCTGCTTCACCAGCTGCCGCAACGCACCGGACGGCGTCGCCGCCGCGGAATCGGCATTGTCGTTCGCGATCTGCGCGGCGAATGTGACGAATTGACGGGCCGTCTCGTCGGAGAGCCGCTGCGCGCGCTCCGGGGTGTCGGCCGTAGCCGAGATCTTGACGACGTTCCCGTCGGTGACCTGGGCGCCCACTTGATCCTGCAGCTTCGTACCGCTGACCCCGGTCCAGCGGAGCGCGGCAGCCGAGCGGTCGAGCACCACCGAGCTGGTCGCGATCTCCGCCTGGGTCAGCAGCTCTCGCTCCTCCCACTGCCCCGACAGCAGCACCGACGTCGACGTCGTGTAGCGCGGCGGAAACAGCAAGGAGGCGCCGTAGCCGACGAGCGCACCCACCACGGCGAGGATGGTGAGAAGCCGCCAGCGCCGACGGATAATCCGCCCGATCATGGCCAGGCGTATCGTGTCATCGCTCAACGGGACGGCCTTTTCTCTGTCCGATCCGGGTCGCGGCCGACATCGGAGCGTGGTTACGGCAGGCAGCGGCGTAGGCGGCGAGGAGCGACGCTTGCGAGTTCCGCCAGGAAAGCCGCCCGCTGATCCGCTCCTGGCCGATCTTGCCCATCAGGGCCCGCTTCTCCGGATCGTCCAGCAGCAGAGCGATGCGCTCGGCGAACTCGGCCTCGTCGTTGGCGGGTGCGTAGACGGCGGCGTCACCGGCGGAGACGCGCGCCTCCCGGAGGTCGAACGAGACGATCGGCCGGCCCATCACCATGTACTCCAGGACCTTGTTCATGGTCGACACGTCGTTGAGCGGATTGCGCGGGTCGGGGGAGAGGCACACGTCCGCGGTGGAGAGGTAGCGCACCAGGTCGGCGTCCGGTATGCGCCCGGTGAACTGCACCTGCTCCGAGAGCCCGAGCCGCCGGGACAGCCCCACCATCGCGTCGAGGGTGTCGCCCGCGCCGACGAACACCGCATGCCAGTCGGTCCGCCCGAGCTCGTCGCGCAGCTTCGCCAGGGCCCGCAAGGCGTAGTCGACGCCGTCCTGCGGGCCCATGACGCCCAGGTAGCACAGCAGATGAGGCTTGCCGCGCTTCAGCTCGGGCTCGGGCGGCACGGGGTGGAAGCGGTCGATGTCGGGCGCGCTGCGCACCACGAACACGTCCGCCGGCCGCCGACCGCCACGGCGCACCGCGACGTCCCGGTAGCTCTCGTTCGTGGCGAGCACGACGTCCGCGGACCGGTAGGTCAGCCGTTCCAGCGCACACACGGCGCGGTAGAGCAGATCTTCGCCGCGGCCGAACCGGGAGAGGTACAGCTCGGGTACCAGGTCGTGCTGGTCGAAGACGAACCGCGCGCCGCGCCTCTTCAGCCACAGCGCCGGAAGGAACAACAGGTCGGGCGGGTTGCAGGCGTGGACCACGTCCACCGGGCCGACCTTCCGGGCCAGCCGGACCGTGTGCCACAACGCGGATCCGTACTCCCGCAGGTAGCCGACCGGACCTCCGGTGGCCGCGCGCAACGGGTAGCGGTGGATCCGCACCCCGTCGATCTCCGCCTCCGGCTCCGTGTCGCGCTTGCTCCCGCGGGGGCAGATGACGTGCACCTCCCAGCCCGCGTCGCGCAGCGTCGTGCACTCCTGCCACACCCGCCGGTCGAACGGCACCGACAGGTTCTCCACCAGGATCAGCGCGCGCCGGTCCGGCCGGTCGCCGCCGGTCGTGTCACCAAGCAAGGCCCATGTATCCCGGTTCGGCCCGGCGCGCCTCGGCGTCGGGAAGGCGGACGAGGTCGACGATCACCGGGCCGTCGCCATGGGGCAGCGCCGACAGCACGGCTGGATCCTTGGTCCCGACCAGGCACACCTCGGCGTGCTCGAGCACCTCGTCGACGGAGTCCGCGAGCAGCTGCGCGAGGTGCGGCAGCCGGGTCTCGATGTACTCGCGGTTCGCGCCGAGCAGCCGGGAGAGGCTCACGTTGGCGTCGTGGATCCGCAGGTCGTAACCCTTGCCGAAGAGCCTCTCCGCCAGTTCGACGAGCGGGCTCTCGCGGAGGTCGTCGGTGCCGGGTTTGAAGGACAACCCGAACAGGCCCACCCGGCGCTTGCCGGTGCGCTCGACCAGCTCCACCGCGCGCTGCAGATGGTCGGAGTTGGAGGCCAGCACGTGGGCGAGGATGGGGACCGAGACGTCGGCCCGCCGCGCCGCGTGGACCAGGCTGCGCAGGTCCTTGGGGAGGCAGGAGCCACCGAAGGCGAAGCCGGGCCGCAGGTAGGCGGGGCTGATGTTCAGCTTGCGGTCGGCCAGGAACACGTCCATCACCTGGTGCGAGTCCACCCCGAGCGCCTGGTACACCGCGCCCAGCTCGTTCGCGAAGCCGATCTTGAGACCGTGGAACGCGTTGTCCGCGTATTTGATCGCCTCGGCCGTCGGGACCGGCACCCGGAACACCTCGCCGGGCAAGCCGTCGTACAGCGCCAACACCGCATCGCCGCTTGCCGCGTCGAGCTCGCCGATGACGGTCTTGGGCGGGTCGAAGAAGTCCCGCACGCTCGTGCCCTCGCGCAGGAACTCCGGGTTGACCGCGACCCCGATGTCCACCCCGGCCGTGCCGCCGACGTACTTCTCCAGGATCGGGACCAGCAGGTTCAGGCAGGTGCCCGGGAGCATGGTGCTGCGGAACACGACGGTGTGCCGCCCACCCCGTTCGGCCAGCGCGGCGCCGATCTGCTCGGTGACCCGCTCCAAGTACGTGGTGCACAGGCTGCCGTTGGGCTCCGACGGCGTGCCCACGCAGACCAGGGACACCTCGCTGTTCGTGATCGCCTCGCGGACGTCGCCGGTGGCGCGTAACGCTCCGCTCCGCACGACCTCGGATATGAGCTCGCCGATACGCTCCTCGACCACCGGGGCCTTGCCGTCGTTGACCAGGTCGACCTTCACCTGGTTCACGTCCACCCCGATGACTTCGTGACCCATGCCGGCCAGGCACGCGGCCGACACGCAGCCCACGTAGCCGAGCCCGAAAACGCTGACTCTCATGACCCGTTCCTCCCCCCAGGCAGGCCCTGACGGCCTGCGGTCCGCACGGCGGCCGGACGACGACCCCCGCGCATCAGTAGGCGCCCTGCCCGTAGAGCACGGCACGCAGCGTCTTCCACAAGATCACTGTGTCCAGGGCGAGCGACCAGTCCTCGACGTACCGCAGGTCCAGCCGGACCGCCTCCTCCCACGGCAGGTCGCTGCGTCCGCTGATCTGCCACAGGCCGGTGAGTCCGGGCTTGACCAGCAGCCGCCGCCGGATGTCCGGGCCGTACGCGGCGGACTCCTCCGGCAACGGAGGCCGCGGACCGACGAGCGACATCGATCCGGCGAGCACGTTGAAAAGCTGCGGGAGCTCGTCGATCGAGTACCGGCGCAGCACTGCTCCCACCCGGGTCACCCGCGGATCCCGGCGGAGCTTGAACAGCAGGCCGGCGCCCTCGTTGCGGTCGGCCAGCTCGGCACGTGCCCCGTCAGCTCCGGCGACCATGGTGCGGAACTTGAGAATGGTGAACTCGCGGCCGTCCTTGCCGACCCTGCGCTGGCTGTAGAACGCCCCACCCCGACTGTCCACCAGCACGAGCACCCCGACGAACACCATCAGCGGCGCGAACAGCAACAGCAGGATCGCTGCGCCCATCCGGTCGACGACCGCTTTCACCGCCCGGCGGCCCCCGGTGAAGGTCGGCATGCTGACCCGCAGCAGCGGGATCCCGAGCACCGCGTCGACGTGCAGCCGCGGGCCGGCCACCTCCATCAGCACGGGGGCCACGACCATCTCGGCGTCGCTGCCTTCGAGGTCCCAAGCCAGCCGCTGCAGCCGGTCCGGTGACCAGTGCGGGTCCGGCGTGACCGCGACGACGCGGTGGCCGTCGCGGTGGACGTGGCCCGCGACATCCGCCAGTCGGCCGACGACCGGCACTCCGTCCAGTCGGTCACCGTCGAGCCCGAGACCGTTCGTCGTGCACACCGCATCCACCCGCCAGCCGAGGTGCGGGAACTTGCGGGTTCGGGTGATCAGGTCGCGCACGGTGGCCACGCTCCCGGCAGCGAGCACCGGTCTCAGGCACCGGCCTTCCTTTCGCTCTTTGTGCAGCCAGAGGCGCAGTAGATACCGCGCGGTCATGGTGATGAGCGCGATCGCGGGGATCGCGACGAAGATCCAGAGCTTGATGTTGCGCGAGGTGAGGGCGATCCCGCCGAGCGCCAGTACGACGGTCGCCGTGAACAGTGAGCGTCCGAGCCGGCGGAATTCCTCGGCGCCCTGGCCGAGCACGGCCGGAGCCCACGACCGGCTCACCGCAAGCGCCCCCAGCACCAGCAGCTCGGTGCCGAATGCGAGAATTCCCCACTTCTCATGCCAGTTGGCCGCGTTCCGGGCCCCGAAGAAGTCGCCGATCGCCGCCACCACAAAGGCGGTGGCCACGGTATCGCTGATGATCACGGTACGGCGGTACCGCTGCTCCCAGTCGATCGCGGGCCGTCTGATGGTGCCGTTCGCCAGATGCCCGCGCGCCGACGGAGACGCGCTGACCAGTCCCCCTTGCTGCACAGAACCCCCCCAGGTCCCCAGTGGCTCGACGTGTTCGCCCAGCACTGTTCCTCGCACCGGGAGGCCCCCGCCCCCCGCGCCGCGCTGTTCCTCCCCCCGGGGGTGGCCGCCCCCGCGCATGACATCCCGGCTGTTTCAGAGCTACGTCCCGCGCCGGGGACGCGACTGCTGGCTTTCCGTAGCGCCGGACCTATAGATCATTATTGGTCGCCTCGTACCCGAACAGCTGAAGCACGGTCAATCTAGACCATCGGGGCCGGTCTTGAAGAGGGGATGTGTGGAATTTGTGTTGAAGCTTCGAGGTTGGATCCACTGATCGTGGCCGTCTACGGGTGCCTGGACGCCACAGGGTGCTCCAGGAGCTCGTCCGGCCCCGGGCGCGTCTCGTGCGGGGGGAGTGATCAGCGAGCTGCAACGGGCCTTGTGCGGCGCCCGGTTCGGCAACGACTTCCCGCTGTTCGTGCCGTTTGCCCTCGCTGATTGGGGAGGGATTGCCGTGCGGATCAGACGGGCCGGAGCCCGATCTCGGCGCAGGCGCGGCGCAGTGTGTCGAGGCCGAAGGCTTCGGTGGGGCTGATGACTCCGGGAGTGATGTCGGAGTGGGTGGCGATGTGGTGGGCGGCCCAGGCGATGAGTTCGCCGGTGAGGCTGTGGCGTTGGGGCCTTCGAGATGGACCTCGGCGGCCCGGGCGCCGAACGGAAGACTCAGACAATGGTCAACGTCGCGCTGGGCTGCTTCGACGTCGCCGTCATGCGCTGGGCCGACGGCGACATGGACCAGCCGCTCGCCACTCTCGTCGATGAGGTATTCGGGTTCGTGCAGATCCCGCACGGCTGATCGGACGCGTGGCCCGGCTTCAGGGGGCGCCCCCTCCTCCCTTCGAAGGCGAGGGGGTGACCGTCAGGGGCCTCCGGTGTCGGTGAGGCAGGTCTGCGGCGGGTTGCGCATCGCGCACGGGGCGCGACGATGAGACGGGGGAGTTTTTGTCAGGGGGTGACCGTCAGCCGCGGCCGGTGAGGCCGTACGACAGGGCACGCATGTGCTTGTGACATGGAGTGGACATGACCGAGCTGCCGCCGCCGATCACCCCGTACCTCGAACCCGCCGCGAAGGGGCTGGCCGAGGCGACCGCCCCGCACCCCCGGATCTACGAGGTCCCCCCGGAAAAGGGCCGTGACATCCTGCTCGGCCTGCAGAGCGACCCGAGCGTGCCCCGCCCGGACGTCGACGAGGAGTGGGTCGACGTCGACGCCGGCGAGTGGGGCACGGTCCGTACCCGCATCATCCGGCCCAAGGGTGTGACAGGTCCGCTGCCGGTGGTGTTCTACATCCACGGCGCGGGCTGGGTCTTCGGCGACGACAAGACCCATGACCGCCTCTTCCGCGAACTGACCGTCGGCGCGAACGCCGCGGGCGTCTTCCCGGTCTACGACCGCGCGCCGGAGGCGAAGTACCCCACCCAGGTGGAGCAGAACTACGCCGTGGGCCAGTGGGTCATGGAACACGGTGCGGAGCACGGCCTGGACACCTCGCGCGTCGCCGTCACCGGCGAATCGGTCGGCGGCTGCATGTCGGCGGTGTTCGCGCTGATGAACAAGGACCGCGACGGGATCGACCTCAAGGCCCAGTGCCTCCTGTACCCGGTGACCAACGCCGACTTCGGCACCCCCTCCTATGTCCAGTTCGCCGAGGGCTACTACCTCACCCGCGACGGCATGAAGTGGTTCTGGGACGCCTACACCACCGAACCCGCCCAGCGCGCCGAGAAGTACGCCGCACCGCTCCAGGCGCCCCTGGGGGAGCTCCGGGGCCTGCCACCCACCCTGGTCATCACCGACGAGGCCGACGTGCTGCGCGACGAGGGCGAGCAGTACGCCAACAAGCTGCGCGAGGCCGATGTGGACGTCACCTCGGTCCGTGTGGCCGGCATGGTCCACGACTTCCTCCTCCTGGACAGCCTGCGCGACACCCGCGCCGCCAACATCGCCCGCAAGATCGCCATCGACTTCCTGCGGACAGCGCTGCACGGCAGCTGAGGAAGCCGCACATCCACTCTCTCGTACGCGGGGACTCGCAGGCCGGGTCCGCCGACGCCCTCGTGGCGCGGGCGGACCCGGCTTCGTCGTTCCCCACCGTGAGGTTGTTGACGGTGCTTACATCCGAGTCTACTCTCATGTAATCACCGTCAACATGCGAGCCAGGGAGCCGTGTCGATGCCCTCGTCCCAGCAGGACCAGCAGGACCAGCAGGACCAGCAGGACCAGCAGGAAACAGTCAAGGCCGACCTCGGTGGCCGTACGGTCACGGTCCCCAAGGGCGGCCTGTACGACCGCTATCGGATGGACACCGACCTCGACGAGGTCGCCCGCGACCCGCGCGTCAGCAGCGTGGACTTCTTCCGGCGGCTGCCCAAGACCAAGGTCGACTCTCCGATCGGTGCCACGCTCACCCCGAACTTCTACTACCGCATCTCGACCGCCCGGATCACGATGCTCGCCCGCTCCCGCGCGATCCGTTCCCGGCTGCCCAAGGAGCTGGCGCCGCTGGAGGTGGCGCCGGGTCTCGGGCTGATATCCGTGATGTTCTTCCGCTACGACGTGTGCGACATCGACTTCTACACCGAGGCCGCCGTCGGGATCGCCGTGAAGCCGGCACGGCACGGCAAGCTCGGGTTCTTCGACCTCGTCACCGCCCTGAAGAACGAGCACCTCGATTCCTACGTGCTGTCCCTGCCGGTGAGCACGGACATCGCCCAGGTGCGCGGCCACGACGGCTACGGCTTCCCCAAGTGGGTCACCGAGCTCGACGTCGACATCGACGCCAACCGGACGACCGCACGCGTGGCCAACGACGCCGGCGGAACCGACCTGTCGCTGCTTGCGGCCACGCCCGCCCAGACCGCCTACCCGAGCGGCAGGCGTGTCTCGACCCTCACCTCGTACACGTCGATCGGCGATGCGTGGCACTCGACTTTGAGTCAGACCAACGTGCTGTCGGCCGGCACCGAGCTGGTCCCGCGCAATCTCGCGCTCGAGGTGGGGGAGGGCCGCATGGCCGACGACCTCCGTTCCCTCAACCCGATCCGGACGATTCAGTTCGACGTCGTCACGGAGGGCCAACTCGCCCTGCACATGCCGGTCCCGACCTCGGTCCACAGCCGGTAGTAAGGAGCCCTTCCCTCCATGGCCACCGACCACGCCACCCTCCCCACGACTGCCGCCCGCGGCGCCATGCTGCCCGCCTCGCTCACCCCGGCCCTGATCGAGCGGCTGGCCGCGCGGGTCGTGGCGGCGCCCGACGCCACGCGGGTCACCACCAACGTCCCATACACCGGTGCCGCGTTGGCCGATCTGCCGGTCTCCACGCCGGGGGACGTCGAGGACGCATTCGCGCGCGCTCGTATCGCTCAGAAAGCATGGGCCGCCACATCGCTGAGCCGGCGCAAGAAGATCCTGCTGCGCTTCCACGACCTCGTCATGGCCCGTCAGGACGAGGCACTGGACCTGATGCAGGCCGAGAACGGCAAGACCCGACGCGACGCCTTCCTCGAGGTGGTCGACATCGCGATCACCTCTCGGTACTACGCGCGCAACGCCGCCAGGTACCTGGAGCCCAAGCGGCGCCGCGGTGCGATCCCGTTGCTGACCCACACCACCGAACTGCGCCACCCCAAGGGCGTCGTCACGGTCATCTCCCCGTGGAACTACCCGTTGAGCATGGCCGCAGGCGACGCCATCGCGGCACTCATGGCCGGCAACGCCGTCGTCCAGAAGCCCGACACCCAGACCGCGCTCACCGCGCTGTGGTCTCTGGACCTGATGCAGGAGGCCGGTCTGCCCGCGGGCGTGTGGCAGATGGTGGTCGGGCGGGGCAGTTCCGTCGGCGGCGCGCTGATGGACAACGCCGACTACGTCATGTTCACGGGCTCCACGGCCAGCGGACGCGAGATCGCGAGCGATGCCGGCCGGCGCCTCATCGGCGCGTCCCTCGAACTCGGCGGCAAGAACGCCATGATCGTCCTGGACGACGCGGACATCGGCAAGGCCGCCGACGGCGCGGTCGCCGCGTGCTTCCCCTCGGCCGGCCAACTCTGCGTCTCCATCGAGCGGTTGTACGTGGCCGAGTCGATCCGTGACCGGTTCGTCGACGCGTTCGTCGCGCGCACCGAGCGGCTCAGGATCGGGGCTGCCTACGACTACAGCATCGACGTCGGCAGCCTCACCACCCCTTCCCAGCTGGAGACCGTCACCGCGCACGTCGACGACGCCGTGGCCAAGGGCGCGACGGTGCTCGCCGGCGGCAAGGCGCGACCGGACCTCGGCCCGCTGTTCTACGAGCCGACCGTCCTCACCGACGTCACCCCCGACATGACGCTGTACGACGTCGAGACCTTCGGTCCCGTCGTCTCGGTCTACTCCTACCGCAGCGTCGACGAGGCGATCGCCCGGGCCAACGCCACGTCGTACGGCCTCAACGCCAGCGTCTGGTCCGGTGATGGGGCCCGGGGCCGCGCCGTCGCCGCCCGCGTGCACGCCGGCACCGTCAATGTGAACGAGGCCTTCGCCGCCGCGTGGGGGAGCATCGACGCGCCGATGGGTGGCATGGGCGACTCAGGACTCGGTCGTCGCCACGGTGCCGACGGCATCCTCAAGTACACCGAGCCCCAGACCGTTGCCCACCAGCGCATCCAGGGGTTCACCCCGCCGGCCAGTGTCTCGCCCGAAACCTGGGCCGTTCTCCTGACCGGCGCACTGAAGGTCCTCAAGGCGGTCGGCGTTCGCTGAAACGCCGGAAACCAGACGGCGCGGTTCCGATGGAGCCGCGCCGTCTGGCGTAGAGCGGGCCGTCCATGTCGCCGTACACCAGGCTGGTGACGCTCCCATCTTCGAGATGGCCGCAACGAGGAGCAGCGTGACGACAGACCGGAAGGGCCCCAGGCGGTCGCGGCGAGCGACGAGCACCTGGGGCCCTTCCGGGTGGGACGCTTACGCGGTGCCCTGTGACGCGGACAGCCAGGCGCGGTAGCGGCGCAGGGCCCGTCGCTGCTTTCGCTGCTCGGAGATGAGGGCCAACCCCGGGTGGGTGCTCGGCGTGGGACGGCTTCCGCGGGCGATGCGGCGCATCTGGTGGCGGACCTGTGCCATGCCGGCGGCCGAGGCGAGAGCCTTGTCCGACCAGGTGACCGGCCGCAGCTGCTCGTCGGCCTCGCGGCCCTGGCGCCAGCGGTCGGGCAGTTCCGGGGTGACGGCGAGGGCGGTGCCCATCCCGACGAGCGCCACACCGCTGGCGAGGACCCTCTCCGCGGTGTCGCGTCGGGTGATGCCGCCGGTGAGCATCAGCGGCAGCGGGCTGGTCCTGACCAGGTCCTTCGCCAGGTCGAGGAAGTACGCCTCGCGGGCCTGGGTACGTGCGTCGGCGGGGCGGCCCGACATCGCCGGGCTCTCGTAGCTGCCGCCGGACAGTTCGACCAGGTCGACGCCGAGCGGTGCGAGCATCTCGATCACCTGGCGTGCGTCGTCGGCGTCGAATCCGCCGCGCTGGAAGTCGGCGGAGTTGAGTTTCACCGCGACCGCGAAGGACGGGGAGACGGCGGCGCGAACCGCGCGGACGACGTCCAGCAGCATCCGGGCCCGGTTCTCCAGCGATCCGCCCCACTGGTCGGGGCGCTTGTTCACCAGGGGGGACAGGAACTGTGACAGCAGGTAGCCGTGTGCGGCGTGGACCTCGACACCGTCGAAGCCCGCCTGTTCGGCGCGTTGAGCGGTGACCGCGTACCGGGTCACGGTGGCCTGGATCTGCTCGGGGGTCATGGCGACGGGCTTGCCGAAGCGGCTGCTGTGCTTGCCCAGGTCGACGGCGACCGCGGACGGGCCCCATACGACACCGGGCATGTCGGACCCGATCTGGCGGCCGGGGTGGTTGATCTGCATCCAGACCGCCCCGCCGCCGGACTTGGCGGCCTTGGCCCACTCGACGAAGGGCTCCAGCGGCGCGGCCTCGTCGAGCACCACACCGGCGGGGCCGGTCAGCGCCTCGGCGTGGACCATGACGTTGCCGGTGATGAGCAGTCCGGTGCCGCCTTCCGCCCAGCGCCGGTACAGCCCGAACAGCTCCTTGCCCGGGAGCTGGCCCTCGCCGGCCATGTTCTCCTCCATGGCCGCCTTCGCGATCCGGTTGTTCAGCACCTGCCCGGAGCGCAGGGACAATGGCGAGAACAGCTCGCTGGTCATCCGAGTTCCCCTCTCGATCTCAATCACTTACGATGTATGCAGCGTTCACATTAGGCCAGCGATGTAGGCGACGTAAACATGAGGGAGTGTGACCTATGCCGCAAGCGGGCGGTTCGTATCACCACGGCGATCTGCGGGCCGCTTGTCTGCGTGCCGCGCGGGAACTCCTCGAGGAGGACGGCAGCGCCGGGCTGTCGCTGCGGGCGGTGGCGCGGCGGGCCGGTGTGTCGGCGACGGCCCCGTACCGCCACTACGCGGACCGCGACGCGCTCGTCTCCGCGGTCGCCGCGCAGGGCTACCGCGAACTCGCCGAATACCTGGCCGCGGCACATCCCGCGCCCACGACTCCCGACGAGCTCGCCGCTGTCGCCGTTGCCTACGTCCGTTTCGCGCTCGATCGCCCGGCGCTGTTCCGGGTGATGTTCGCCGAGCCCTGCGATCCGGACAACGAGGAACGGGTCAGCGCGACCACCGCCATCTCGGAGTACGTCCGGGGTATCGTCCGCGGCGCCTTCCCCGGCGCCGATCCGGACGCGCTGTCGACGACGATATGGGCTCTCGTCCACGGCCTGGCCTTCCTGCATCTCGACGGCAAGCTCGACACCTCCACCCCCGAGGTGGTCGCCGACCAGGTCCGCACCGCCGTCCAAGCACTGTTCACCGCCCCCGCGGCGCTGTCGCGGACGGCAGCCGCACCGCACGACCAGGCGACCGCGTAGCGGGTCGCGTGCCATTGGCAGGGGGTGGCGAGCGGGCGAGAAGGGGGCGGTGATCCGCGCCGTGCCGCAGCCGGACCGGCAGTACCGGTCCGTCGGCACCCGCGTCCACTCCCATGGCATCGGCGGGCGCATCCGGCGTCAGGCTCGGGTGGCGGTGGTGCGCCGTGAGCCGCCCGCGCGACGGCTGCCGCGGCTCGATGTTGACGCTGCACACTCCCGTCCCCTAATGTGTGTGGCGTCAACATTGGGCTCCCGGGTATTCCGGACGCAAGCTGTCATTCAGCCCCTCCTTCGGTGCGGTGCGCGTGACCTCATGGCGCACATTCGGCGCCGCGGACTTCTGGCAACGACATGTCGCGAGCACCCCGTCCCGGACGTCCGCGTGAGCCCCTGTCCCAGCCATGTGAACGGAGCGTCATGAAGGCGGTATCGATCAAGGAACCCGGCGGCCCTGAGGTCCTGGAATGGATCGAGGTCGAGGACCCGATGCCCGCCGTGGGTGAAGTGGTCATCGATGTGGTGGCCGGCGCCCTGAACCGGGCGGACATCATGCAGCGTCAGGGTCTCTACCCGGTGCCGCCGGGGACGTCGCCGTATCCGGGGCTGGAGGTCTCGGGCCGGATCAGCGCCGTCGGCGAGGGGGTGACCGGCCGGCAGGTGGGTGACGAGGTCTGCGCGCTGCTGACGGGAGGCGGCTACGCGCAGAAGGTCGCCGTCCCCGCGGGACAGTTGCTCACGGTGCCCAAGGGAATCAGCCTGGTCGAGGCCGCCGGCCTGCCCGAAGCGGTCGCCACGCCACTGTGTGGTCCAACATCGTCATGACCGCCGGGCTGCGGGAGGGCGAGACCCTCCTCGTGCACGGTGGGGCCGGAGGCGTCGGCACGGCGGCGATCCAGATCGCCAAGGCGCTGGGTGCACGGGTCGTGACCACCGTCGGCGGACCCGAGAAGGTAGCGCGGGCGCGGGAACTGGGCGCCGATGTGGCGATCGACTATCGCACGCAGGACTTCGCCGAGCACGGCCCGTACGACGTGATCCTCGACGTCATCGGCGGGGATTACCTCGAACGCAACGTCCGGTCCCTCGCCGCCGACGGACGCTTGGTCGTCATCGGCCTGCAGAACGGCCTGGAGGGCAACCTCAACCTGGCCGAGCTGGTGGTCAAGCGCATTTCCGTGCACGGCACCACCTTGCGCACCCGGCCCAAGGAGCAGAAGGCGGCCATCGTCGCCGAGGTGCAGAAGAACGTCTGGCCGATGATCGAGAGCGGAGCCGTGCAGCTGGTCATCGACCAGACCGTGCCCATGGCCGAGGCCGCCGAAGCGCACCGGCTCATGGAGGCCGGCGGGCACCTCGGCAAGATCCTGCTGGTGAACAGCTAGCGCGCAGCGCGGAAGGCCGTGACCGGGCGGGCTGAACCGGGCTTCAGCCGTGTTCAGCCGGGGGGAAGGTGTCCGCGATCGTGGTCACGGCCGACGAGCGGTGCCCTCCCCGCACTGGATCATGGCAACAGTACTGATGAATACCTGAAAAATCGGCGTGTTCGACGCCGACTACGAGTCCCTCCCCATGCGTCACGAGGGTGAAAGGAATCCCATGGACACCCAGGTCGATCTCAGTGACCTGCCGGTCGACGCGAGCGCGCCGGTCCTGGTCACCGGTGCCACCGGCTATGTCGCCGGCTGGATCGTGAAGGGCCTGCTCGATGCCGGGGTCACCGTCCATGCCGCTGTCCGCGACCCGCGCAACACGGGCAAGGTGCGGCACCTTCTCGACGCCGCCGACGCCTCGCCCGGAAAGCTGCGCCTGTTCCAGTCCGACCTGCTGCGCGACGGCTCCTACGCGGAGGCCATGCAGGGATGCCGGATCGTGATCCACACCGCCTCACCGTTCGTGCGGTCCGTGGAGGATGCGCAGCGCGACCTCGTCGACCCGGCCGTGCGCGGCACACGCAACGTGCTCGGCACCGCGAACGAGACCGGCAGCGTCGAGCGGGTGGTGCTCACCAGTTCGTTCGCCGCGATGATCGGCGACGCCGAGGACCTCCTGAAGGTCCCGGGCCGGATCGTGACCGAGGAGACCTGGAACACGACCTCGTCGCTGACCCGCGAGCCCTACAGCTACTCCAAGACCCTGGCCGAGAAGGAGGCGTGGCTGATGGCGGGGGCGCAGGACCGCTGGCGCCTGGTCGTCATCAACCCGGGCCTGGTGATCGGCCCCGCCCTGAACGCCGACCCGACCAGCGAGAGCTTCACCATCGCCAAGCAGATGGCGAGCGGCCAGATGCGCATGGGCGCTCCTCGTATCGCGTTGACCGTCGTCGATGTTCGCGAGGTGGCCTACGCGCACCTGGCGGCCGCGTTCCTGCCCGATGCGCAAGGGCGTCATCTCCTCGCGGCGGAGAGCACCGACGTCGTCGATCTGGGCCGCAGGCTCCTGCCCGCCTACGGGTCGCGCTACGCACTCCCGCGCCGCGCGCTGCCCAAGGCCCTTGCTGTCGCGCTCGCACCGGCGGCCGGACTCGAGCGCGGGTTCCTGCGGCGCAACATCGGCTTCGACCTGCGCGGCGACACCGCCAAGAGCCGCCACGCCCTCGGCGTGCGCTACCGGCCCGCCCAGCAGTCCATGGAGGACATGTTCGACCAGCTCGTGCAGTCAGGAACGCTGAACCGGTGATGCCGAGAACCTGCCCGATCCCAGAGTGAGCCCATGCCCGTCAGGAACGAGAACCGCACCGACCCCTCCCCGGCCCTGCGGCGTCCGGCCGACCCGCGCCCCGGCGCGCCCTCCTGCCGGTCCCGCCCGAGCCAGGCCCCGACTCCCCGGAAGGCGAGGGTGGTGGGGAGTTCGAGGCCGCAGCGGCGAGCGGGGGCCGTCCTCCCGACAACATGCGGATCCACACCGGGAATTGAGCAACAGAGCCCCTGCTATCGTGCGCCGATGTCGTCGATCAAGAAGTTCCAAGTCACCTTCGACTGCGTAGAGCCTGAGCGCGTCGCTCGCTTTTGGTGCGAGGTGCTGGGGTACGTCGTCCCGCCGCCACCGGAGGGGTTTGCTACGTGGGACGATTTCGATCGCTCGCTGCCGCCTGAGCGGCAGGGTTCAGCGTTCGCCTGCACCGATCCCTCAGGTGTGGGACCGCGGCTGTACTTCCAGCGCGTGCCCGAAGGCAAGGTCGTCAAGAATCGGCTGCATCTTGACGTGAGGGTCGGCACCGGGCTCGTGGGTGAAGAGCGCCTCGCCACGCTCGAGGCCGAGTGCGCACGGCTGGTCGCGCTCGGCGCGGTACGCGTGCGACTGCTGCTTGCCGATGACGACAATGAGTCGTGCATCGCGATGCAGGACATCGAGGGCAACGAGTTCTGTCTCGACTGAGCTTCCTCCGAGCGTGATCGCCCAGCAGATCTACTGCCGCCACCACCACAAGCAGACCCGCAACCCGGCCTTCCGCAACCTCTGGCTCGCGGTCAACTACCTTGATCGCCGCTGCCGTTCGGCGATCCGCCGTGCCGGAAGCTGACAGAGAGGGACATCCGCATGCCACTCATCTCCCTGGTCCGGCACGGCCAGGCTTCCTTCGGCGCACAGGACTACGACGCCCTGTCCGACCTCGGCCGCGAACAGGCCACCGCCGTCGGCCTGGAACTCGCCCGCCGCGATCTGCGCGACCCTCACCTCGTCACCGGCACCCTCACCCGCCAACGCGACACGGCCCAACTCCTCGCGGAAGCAGCCGGATTCAAGGATCCCGTGCGCGAAGACCCACGCTGGAACGAGTACGACCACCTCGCCCTGCTGGCCCGCCACACCGACCCGGCCCCGGAGGCGCAGGCGGACTCCCGCGCCGTACAGGGGCTGCTCGACCGGGCACTTGAGGCGTGGATCGAGGACACGGAGGAGACCGGCCCAGCTGGATGGGGAGCCTTCGAGAACGGAATCACCGCCGCGCTGACCGAGCTGTCCACCGCGCTCGGCCGGGGCCGCGACGCGGTGGTCGTCACCTCGGGCGGAGTCCTCGCCGCGCTCTGCGGCGCCCTGTTGTCCCTGCCGTCCGCCGGAGTCGTCGCCCTCAACCGGGTCACGGTCAACGCCGCCGTCACGACCCTCGTCGTCGGCAGCTCCGGCACCAGCCTCCTCACCTTCAACGACCACGCCCACTTCACCGGCGACGGCCGCCGACTGCTCACCTACCGCTGAAACTCTGCCGAGGGCACGCGCATCCAGCGCATGTCCAGGGCCCCACGCAGGGTGTGCATGGAGCCCGCAGTGTCCGACTCAGCGCCCGCGCAGGGCGGCGAGCGTGGAGTCGAGATCTGCCGCGCGGGGCCGGTTGTGAGGCAGCTTGCCCAGCATCACCGCCATGCCGCAGGTGTTGGTGAGCGCGGAGAAGACCAGGCCGCCGGCGATGCCGGCCGACAGGATCTGGAAGGCCGGGTGCACGAGCAGGCCCAGGGCCAGACCCAGGAGTACCACCACGCCCGCGGTGAAACGCACCTGCCGCTCCATGCTCCAGGCCGCCCGGGTCTCACAGGCCGTGGGGTGGTGCAGGTCGTGTCCTTCCGAGGCCCACGCGCCGGTCCCGCCTGCAAGGGTGGCAGCGGGGATGCCCTGCTCGGCCAGGAGCTTGCAGGCGCGCTCCGAGCGGGAGCCGGAGGCACACACCACGAGGACATCGCCGTGCTCGGCGGCATACCGGATCTCGGGCAGCGCGCGCCGGATCTGATCCAGGGGGATGTTGAGGGCCCCGGGCAAGTGGCCGGAGGCGTACTCGCCGGGGGTGCGTACGTCGATGACGGTGAGCTCGTGCAGCCGGGTTCGGGCCTGGTCGGTGCCGAGCGTCAGGGGGGTGAGAGGGCTGGTCATGACAGATGTGATCCTTGATGGTCGCCGCCGTCCCGAACAGGGACGTACAGTACCCCTAGGGGTATTTTCCGAGGAGTGATCGTGGAACTGGAGCTTGAGGGTGCGTCCCTGAGGGCCGTGCTGAACCGGCTGCGGCGTGCGCAGGGCCAGATCTCCGGCGTGATCCGCATGATCGAGGAGGGCCGGGACTGCGAGGACGTCGTCACGCAACTGGCCGCCGCCTCGCGGGCACTCGACCGTGCCGGCTTCGCGATCATCGCCACCGGCCTGCAGCGATGCGTGGCCGACGTCGAGTCGGGCCGTAAGAACGGCGAGGACATGGAGACAATGCGTGCCCGACTGGAGAAGCTCTTCCTGTCGCTGGCGTAAGGCATCCTGCTCGGCCGCCCATCACACCACGACATCGACCAGCATGAAGCCGGCCACCGCCAGCAGGACGAGCGCGAAGACCCGCTGAAGCGTCTGTCCCGACAACTTCGCTGACAGGCGTTTGCCGTCCCACGCGCCCAGGATCGCCGCTCCGGCGAACGGACCTATGACACCCCAGTTCAGGCCGTGGGCGGTCCCGGTGCGCATCGCCAGTGCGGCCAGCGAGTTGATGGTGATCACCAGCAGGCTGGTGCCCACCGCCGATCGCATCCGCAGGCCGAGGACGTCGACCAAGGCCGGCACCGCGAGGAAGCCACCGCCGACGCCGAGCACGCCGGTGACCGCGCCCAGCCCGGCACCGGCGGCCGCCGCCCGGCCGGACCGCACGGGGGCGACACTTTCCGACGAGGAGCGCGGCCTGAGCATCCGTAGCGCGGCAGCAGCCGCGACCGCGGCGAAGGCCGCGGTCAGCACGGCCGCGGGCAGGCGCCCGGCGAACGCTCCGCCCAGCATCGCCGGGCCGATTCCCGCTGCCGCGAAGAGCAGCCCCGTACGCCAGCGGACGTGGCCCTCGCGGGCGTGTGCGGACAGCGCGGTGGCAGAGGTGACCGTGACGATGACCAGACTCGCGGTGGTGGCCGCGACCGGGGTGAAACCGAGCAGGTAGATCAGCGCCGGCACAGCTAGTACGCTGCCGCCGCCTCCGAGAGCGCCGAGCGCCAGGCCGATGACGGCACCGGCGACCAAGGCGAGTATCACAGCGCTCACGCGACGGTCCCGTTTCTGCCGCGCGAGTCCACCACCGGCAGTCCTGCATCGGCCCAGCCCTCGGCGCCGTCCATGACGTCGACGGCCTCGACGCCTTGCGCTCGGGGCAGTTCGGCGCCCCACCGGGAGCGGTTGCCCGACCGGCGGATCACGACGACTGACCCAGCCTGTGCCTCGATGGGCAGCCCGGCGCCGGCGACCAGCGCCGCGAGGGGCAGGTGTACGGCGTCGGGGGCGTGGCCGGCCTGCCACTCGTAGGGTTCCGGGACGTCGAGCAGCACGGCGGCCCTGCTGTTTCCGGTTCCGGTGTTTCCGGCGACCCGCCCGTGGCCGGTGCGCGGGGCGGCCTCCTGCACGGTCACCCGCGCCGAGCCGCCCCGGCTGCCTCGAAAGAGGCTCATCGTGGTTCTCGCTCCTGTTCGTCTTCTGGGTGCGGTGATCTGTGGCAGCGCCGTCAACGGGTGCGGACGGTCAGCCCGGCCTTCTCGGCCGCGGCGAAAGAGTCGTCGACGGCGACGACGTCACGGCCCGCGGCGTCCAGCAGAGACGCGGCGATGGCGGCGCGCATGCCGCCGGCGCAGTGCACCCAGACCTGCCCTTCGGGGACCTCGTGGAGGCTGCGGTGGAGGGAGTGGATGGGGATATGGACCGAGCCCTCGACGAAGCTGGCCGCCCGTTCCGAGGCCCGTCGCACGTCCAGCACGACGACGCCGTCCTTGGAATGCCCGGCGAGATCGGCGAACGTGGCCCGCGAGAAGGAGACGAGAGTCTCGCCTTCCCGTACCCAGCGCGACGGTTCTCCGGTGGCCGCAGCGGCCGGACGGTCGACGCCCACCCTGACCAACTCGCGTTGGGCGGTGGCCAGTTGCTCGGTGGACTCGGCCAGCAGTGTGACCGGCTTGCCCCACGGGAGCAGCCAGGCCAGGTAGGTGGCGAGCTGCCCCGCGGCCTCGAAGTTGAACGAGCCGGCGACATGCCCTTCGGCGAAGGCGACACGGTTGCGCAGGTCGACCACCCACTCCCCGTCGGCCAGCCGGGCGGCGATCTCCGCGGCGTCCGCGGTGGCGGGCGGGGTCAGGTCGACCGGCGCGGGTCCGGCGGCGTTGGTCGGGCCTATGTGCGCGTAGTACGCCGGGATGTCGTCCAGGCCGGCCAGCAGGTCGGCGACGAAGGTGTCGACGTCACGGGTGAGCGCCTCGTTGGACGCCTTCTCCTCGCCGATCGTGGTCGACCCGCCCTCAGCCTGGCCGGACGAGCAGAAACTGCCGAAGCCGTGCGTGGGCAGCACCACGGTATCGTCCGGCAACTCGGTGGCCAGCCGGTGCGCCGAGGCATGCTGTGCCCGCGCGAGGTCTTCCGTCAGCCGCGGCTCGACCAGGTCGGGCCGGCCGACCGTGCCGACCAGCAGCGAACCGCCCGTGAACACGGCGACGTCCGTCCCGTTCTCCTCCAGCACGTAGGAGGTGTGGTGCGGGGTGTGGCCGCCTGTCGCCAGTGCGCGCAGTGTCAGGCCCGCGGTGGCGTCGATCTCGGAGCGGTCGCCGTCGTGCACGGGCACGCGCTCGTACGAGACCCGGGCCCCGGCGGGGACGAGGTGGGCGGCGCCCGTGACCCGGGCCAGCTCCAGGCCACCGGTGACGTAGTCGTTGTGGACGTGTGTCTCGACCACGTGGGATATCCGCACCCCTCGTCGCGCCGCCACCGCGATCACCTGGTCGATGTCGCGCGGAGGATCGACCGCTACCGCCGTCCGCTCGCCGCCTGCCAGGTAGCTGCGGTTGCCGAGTCCGGCCATTTCGATCGTGTCGACGAAGAACACGAGGTACTCCCTTCCATCAGCAATTACCCCCGGGGGTATGTGTCAGACGGTAGCACGGGTACCCCGGGGGGTATTTTTGAGGAGGGGAGGCCCGGTGGGAGAGACCACGAGCAGGGCGACACCGACTTCGCCACGACGGTCACTCGTGCTCGCGACGCCCTGGTCGGCGCTGGGGGCCTCAGGTGCCCGACGGCGTCAGGGCCGGCTGGTCCCCGGGACGCCCGACTCATTGGCTCGACACATGCTCGCCAAGGCGTCCCCCAGGTCAGGACCACCTGTGGCGCACCGCCCTGCGCGAGTGCGAGCGGTCCAGGCGGTCGGGGGCTGGTCCCGTGGTTCGAGGCCCCGACCGCACCGCCTGGACCCGACGCTTTCAGCCGAGGGCATCCGGTGGCGTCGACCTGACCGCCTGCTTGTCGAATGCGGCCATGGTTGCGTAAGCGGGCGCATAGGCGGGGATCGACGGGGCGGGGAGCGCCGAGTTGGTCGCGAACTGGGTGTTGAAGCCCGCCGGTTCAACCAGGGTGACGCGAATGCCGAGCGGGCCGACCTCGGCGGCCAGTCCCTCGGTCAGGTTCTGCACAGCGCTCTTGGAAGCGCAGTACACGGCCATCGTGGGCAGGCTGACGTGGCCCCCCATGGAACCGATGTTGAGGATGTGGCCGGAGCCGCGTTCCCGCATGTGCGGGAGTACGGCCTGGATCACCTGGACAACGCCCACCACGTTGGTCTCGAACTGGTCGCGCAGCTCGTCGGCGCTGACTTCCTCGACCGCGCCGACCTGGCCGTAGCCGGCGGCGTTGACGAGGGCGTCGATGGCGCCGAAGCGATCGAGTGCCTCCTTGACGGCCAGCTCGATGCCGGCGGGGTCGGTGACGTCGAGTCGGGTCACCAGGAAGTCGGCGAGGCCGGTGGATGCAGGGTTGGCCTTGGCCGTGTCGCGCGGATGCCGGGCAGGTCGATCCGGTCGGCGACCCGGCGGAATCCGCTCTGCGTGCGGTCGAGTCCGGTATCCCCGGGAAGTCAGCGGGCGGCCATCACCAGCGCAACGGCAGTGACAGGATTGTTGATCAGAAAGGCCCAGCGCCAGCCCGCGGCGCCCACCAGCAGACCGCCGATCGGCGGGCCGACCGCGAGGACGGCCATGCCCGCGATCGCGATGCCGCCGAGCACCCCGCCCGGCGGAGCGTCGAGACCGGCCTCCTCGGGGCGGCGGCGGATCAGCACCATGGCGCACGGGAACCCGGCCGAGGTGCCGATGCCGACCAGCACCCGGGCGAGCGTCAGCACCGTCAGATTCTGGCCGAGGGCGCCCACCAGGCCGCCGAGCAGCACCAGCACGATCCCGGAGAGGAGATCCGGCGTGCGCCGATCACTTCCGCCAGCTTGCCCGCGGTGGGCTGCGCGACGGCGCTGGCCAGGTAGAGCGAGGAGACCAGTACGGCGGTGCTGCCGACCGAGACGTGCAGCTCGGTGGCAATGGGCACCAGGGCGGTCGCGATGATGGAGCTGTTGATCGGGTTGAGGCTGGAGCCCACGTAGAGGGACGTGGTGAAGGTCCACGGGAAGGGCCGACGCCGAAGATCGCGCGCCGGAACACCGGCCCGGGCCGGGGCGGTGCTCATATGGCGCCGGCGCTCAAGTCGGCCGCAGCGAGACGCTCCAGCAGTTCGATGGGCCTCGGTATGACGGCACGCTCTGGACGGCGCATGCTCGGCGCACGGGAGCACGGCGAGGTTCCCGTGCGCGCATGTGAGAGTGCATACGAGACTCACTGGAATTGCATGGGTGATAAGCGAAGATTCTCGACAATTAAGGCATCGGATTGACTGAATAGTTGCGCTGGGAGGGTGTTTGGCATATGTCCCGGGCAGCCCTGATGTCCATTCCTCAAATATCTACTCGCCGGTAATCGATCGAATGTGTACCTTTGGCCGTCGCGGTTCGCTTAGTGTGATTGGCATGAAAGGGCAGCGTCACGGCCGTCTGGGCTGACCCGCCTATGTGTCGCTGTAATGCCGGGGGGCGGAGCGATTCGCTTCTTCGTTCGGCCCGTCGCGCCGCGTGGGCCGAAGGCTCGTCGGCGTGGCTGTGAAGGTGGTCGGCGTAGCGAGCCGGGAAATGACTGATGGGTGTCCATGAAGGGGGATGCTGTGACCAATCCTTTCGACGACGAGTCGGGCAGGTTTCTGGTGCTGGTGAACGACGAGGGCCAGTACTCGCTGTGGCCTGCGAATATCGCCCTTCCGGGCGGTTGGCGCGTCAGTGGTTCGGAAGGGTCGCGTCAGGAATGCCTGGAAGCGATCGAAGCTGTTTGGACCGACATGCGGCCCGCCAGTCTGGTTCGGGCCATGGGGGCTGACGCCGGATAGGCCGGCGGCGCGATCGCGCGGGACGTCGTCCCAGGTCGAGCGGTGCTCTGGTCCACTGCACTCCGGCTGGCGCCGCTCTCGCGCGTGCGGACCTGTGGGGCCGGCATGTCGGCCGGTCGACCCTCGCGCGCAGGGTGTTCGCCGTCGTCCCGTATTTCTTTCTCGGGTGATTCGGTGGACGTCTTGCGCCTGCAGTCAACGCGCGTGGAAACGGGCGGACTGTCTTGCGTCGGGGGTTGATTTGCGTGAGCTGCGGCAGAGCTTGACGCCTTGAGGCTGCGTATCCTCCCCCTCTGCTGTCATCGGATCGTCACGAGCGAACCGTGTGACGGCGGGACCGTTTCACTCCGCTTTCTTCATCGTCCCCGAAAACTCTCCCCAAAGGTGTCGATTCGGCATGCATGAAAACAGCTCCGCATTCGATGTCGCGTCCGAAGATCTGTTCGACCTGACCGCTGCCCAACAGGGTGTGTGGTACGGGCAACTGGTCGACCCCGGCAGTCCGAAATACAACATCGGAGAATGCCTGGAGATCCGAGGCGACCTCGACGAGGATTTGTTAGCCGCCGCACTCGACCGGGCCTTAGCGCTGTGTGACAGCCTCAACGTCGAGTTCGTGACGCGTGGCGAATCGGTTCTTCAGCGTGTCGTCCACCCCCGGTCGCCCGCGACCGGCCGGCTGCACCGCGTCGACCTGACGGACGCGGACGATGCCGTGGCCGCGGCCGAGCGGTACATGGCCGACGACATGGCCACCGTCGACCGGATCGACGCCCCACACCACCACTTCGCGTTGCTGCGTCTCGGTCGGCGTCTGCACTACTGGTACGTCCGCTTTCACCACATCGCCGTGGACGGTCTCGGTGGCGCCGTCTTCACCCGCACCGTCGCCGATCTCTACACGCGTGCCGGGCGGGGCGAGAACCTCGCCGAAGCCGGGCCTCTCTCCGAGCCCCTGCGCGATCTGGTGGCCGCCGAGGCGGCCTACCGCGACTCGGACGACTACGAAGCCGACCGCGCTTACTGGACCGGTAAGTTCGCTGACCGCGCCGGGGACACAGCGGGAGCCGGTGAGGACGTGGACAGGCAGGGCGTCACGCCGCTCATCCGCCGGCGCACCGATGTCCCGGCCTCGCGCTCGGCCTCCGCGGCGGAGGTTCAGCTGCACTCCGGCGACACCCTCCCCGTCACCGTCCTCGACGACCTGCGCCGGCTCGCCGCCCGCAGCCGTACCAGCTGGACCGCCGTTCTCGTGAGCGCGGTCGCCGCCTACGTCGCCCGGGTCACCGGGACGCAGGACGTCACGCTGGGCCTCGCCTCCAACGGCCGCCATGGCGGCCTGCGGCACATCGTCGGGATGACCTCCAACGTCCTGCCGCTGCGCCTGGCCGTCACCGCCGACATGACGGTCGGCGCCCTGATACGCGCAGTCGCAGCCGAGATGCGCGGCGCGCTGCGCCACCGCCGCTTCTCCCGCGAACAGCTCGCGCGCGAGCTGAACATGGCCGACGGCGCGGCGCGCCTGACGGACGCGGTCGTCAACATCATGGGCTACGGATACGACCTCGACTTCGCGGGCAGCCCCGCCACCTCTCGACTGCTGTCCCTCGGCCCGGTCGATGACGTGTCCCTGTTCGTCTCCGAACGGCCCGAGGGCCAAGGGCCGTTGATCGGATTCGACACCAACCCCGAGCTGTACCACCCCGAGGACGTCCGGCTGTACCAGCAGGCCGTCGTCTCCTTCCTGACGGCTCTGGCCGGCGCGGACCCCGACACCCTCCTCAGCGACCTGCCGTTGCTCGACGACACCACCGCCGAGGCGGTGCTCGCGCAGGGGCGCGGCACCGGCCTGCCGGACCAGGTCGTGGCCAGGAGCCTCCCGGAGGTGTTCGGAGCGCAGGCTCGCCGAACCCCGGACGCGCCGGCTGTCGTGGACGGCGCCCTCACCCTCTCGTACCGTCAGCTCGCGCGAACGGCGGAGGACCTGTCCGGCGCCCTGGCCGGCTGGGGCGTCGGCGCCGAGGACGGCGTCGGCGTCCTCGTGGGCCGCTCGGCGGCCGTGGTGGCGGCCACGCTCGGCGCGGTCGGCGCGGGCGCAGCGTATGTGCCGATGGACGCCACGTGGCCGGCCGAACGACTCGGCCGCGTCGCCGAGATCGCCGGGGTACGCGCTCTGGTGGTCGACGTGGCCGCCGCCGATGAGCCGTGGGTGGCGGAGACGGCCGCCACGCTGCCGGTCATCGTGGTCGACGAGCGCGGCGCCGTCCTGCGTGGCGCCCCGGCGCGGCCGGGGCCGCTGCCCAGAGTGATCCCGAGCGACCGGCTCGCCTACGTGATGTTCACCTCCGGCTCCACCGGCCTGCCCAAGGGCGTCGGCGTCACACACGCCGACGTCCTCGCGCTCGCCGCCGACACCGCCTGGACGGACGGCGTCGGCGACGCGGTGCTCCTGCACTCGGCCTACGTCTTCGACGCCTCCACGTTCGAGATCTGGGTGCCGCTCCTGAACGGCGGCCGTGTGGTCGTCGCGCCCGCGGGCACCCTGGAAGCGCGGGTCCTCAAGGACACGGTGGACCGGCACGCGGTGACCGCGCTGTTCCTGACCACCGCCCTGTTCAACGTGGTGGCCGAGACGGACCCGGCGGCCCTCGCGGAGCTGCGCCTGGTCGCCGCGGGCGGCGAGGCCGCTGCCCCGGGCCTGATGCAGCGGGTGGCCGCGGCCGCGCCCGGCACGAGCGTCCTGCACGTGTACGGCCCCACGGAGACCACGACCTTCGCCACCCGCCATCCGGTCGCCGGCGGCGCGGGGGGCGTCCCCCCGATCGGCCGGGCCCTCGACGGGATGCGCCTGTACGTGCTCGACGCCGCCCTCCGCCCGGTGCCGCCCGGCGTCGTCGGGGAGCTGTACGTGAGCGGCCGCGGAGTGGCCCGCGGGTATCAGGGGCGTGCCGCGCTGACCGCCACCCGGTTCGTCGCCGACCCGTACGACGCGCGCGGCGGCCGCATGTACCGCACCGGGGACCTCGCGCGCTGGACCGCGCGCGGCGACATCGAGTACGTCGGGCGCGTGGACGGGCAGGTCAAACTCCGCGGGTTCCGCATCGAACCCACCGAGATCGAGAACACCCTGCTCGCGGACCAGGACGTGCGGGCCGCCCACGTCCTGGTCCGCGAGGACGTACCCGGCGACCGGCGGCTCGTCGCCTACGTCGTACCGGCTCCCGGCGCGCACCCGGACGCCGCCGCCCTCGCCCGAGGCGTGGCACGGTCCCTGCCCGCCTACATGGTGCCGTCCGCCTTCGTCCCCCTCGACGCGCTGCCCCTCAACGCGAACGGCAAGGTCGACCGCCGGGCGTTGCCGGCGCCCCCCGCCGCCGCGACCACGGCCCGCGGCCCGCGCACGGCTCACGAGGAGGTTCTGGCCGGCTTGTTCGCGGACGTCCTCGGCGTGTCCGCCGTCGGTGTCGACGACGACTTCTTCGCCCTGGGCGGCCACTCCCTGCTCGCCACCCGCCTCATCGGCCGGGTGCGGGCCTGCCTGGGCGCCGAACTCGGCCTGCGGACCCTCTTCGACAACCCCACGGTCGCCTCGCTCGCAGCCGTTCTCGACACCTCGGCCAAAACCCGGCCCGCCCTCGTCCCGCAGCACCGGCCCGAAGCGGTGCCGCTGTCCTTCGCGCAGCAGCGCCTGTGGTTCCTCAACCGGGTCGAGGGCTCCGGCGACACCTACAACGTCCCGCTCGTCCTCGAACTGCAAGGCCCCCTGGACACGGATGCCCTGAGCGGCGCCCTGGCCGACGTGGTCGCCCGCCACGAGAGCCTGCGCACCGTTTTCGCCGAGGACGACGGTGTCGCCCGTCAGGTCGTCCTCGACGCCGATGCCGCCGCGTCCCTCGTCCCCCTCGTCGTCGACGGACCGCCGGACGAGGAGAGCGCCGACGCCTGGGCCGAGGAGACGATCCGCCGACTGGCCGGCACGTCCTTCGACCTCGGTGGCGCCCCCGCCGTCCGGGCCCGTCTGCTCCGCCTGGATCCCGCCCGCCACGTCCTGATCCTCGTGCTTCACCATGTCGTCGCCGACGGCTGGTCCCTCGCCCCGCTCAGCCGCGACATCGGTGCCGCCTACCGCGCGAGGATCGCGGGCACGGACACGCCCGACTGGCCCGTCCTGCCCGTCCAGTACGCCGACTACGCCCTGTGGCAGCGGCGCCTGCTCGGCGACGACAGCGATTCGGACAGCCCGGCCGCACGCCAGCTCGCCTTCTGGCGGGAGGCGCTGCGCGGCGCTCCGGACCTGCTCGACCTGCCCCTCGACCGACCGCGCCCTGCCGTGCCGAGCCACGCGGGCGGCGCGGTCCCCTTCGAACTGGCCGCCCCCGCGCACGCCGCGCTCACCCGGCTCGCCCGCGCCGCGGGCTGCACCCCGTTCATGGTGCTCCAAGCGGCCCTGGCCGTGACGCTGCACGCCCACGGCGCCGGTACGGACATCCCGCTGGGCACCGCCGTGGCCGGACGCACGGACGAGGCACTGGACGACCTGGTCGGGTTCTTCGTCAACACCCTCGTCCTGCGCACCGATCTGTCCGGCGACCCGACCTTCCGTGAACTTCTCGAGCGGGTCAAGGAGTTCGACCTCGCCGCCCTCAGCCACGGCGACATCCCCTTCGAACGCCTCGTGGAAGAGCTCAACCCCGAACGCTCCGGCGCCCACCACCCGCTCTTCCAGACCATGCTGGTCCTCCAGAACCAGGAAAGTGCCGGGATCGATCTGCCCGGTGTCACCAGCCACGACCGCTCCCGGCACACCGGGATCAGCAAGTTCGACCTGACGTTCTCCCTCACCGAGACCACCCGGCCGACCGGCCCCGCGGAACTCGCCGATCCCACCGACCCGGCCGAGCAGACGTCCGCGGTCGTCGCGGCCGCGGGCATCGGCGGCTACCTCGAATACGCCACCGACCTCTTCGACGCCGCCACCGCCCGCGCCCTGTGCGAGCGTTTCGCCCGCATCCTCACCCAGGCCGTGACCGACCCCGACCGATGCGTCGGCGACCTCGATCCGCTCGTGCCGGGCGAGCGGGAGCGGCTCCTTCGCCAGGGGCGCGGCGCGGAGGGCGCGCCCGCCGCGCCCACGGTCCCCCAAGCGGTCCGCGCATGGGCGGCGCGCACGCCCGAGGCGGTCGCCGTGCGGGACGCGCACACGACGCTCACCTACGCCGAGCTCGACGCCCGCGCCGACGCCCTCGCCCAGGTCCTGCGCGAGGGGGGCGTGGGGCGCGAGGACCGGGTGGCTCTCGCCGCGCCACCGTCCGCGGACTCCGTCGTCGCCCAGCTCGCCGTTCTGCGGGCCGGCGCCGCGTATCTGCCCGTGGACCCGCAGTATCCGCCCGCCCGCATCCGGCACATGCTCGACGACGCCCGGCCGGCCCTGCTGCTCACCACCAAGGGCGTCCACGCGGACCTGCCGGCCTGCGCCATACCGTGGCTCGCCCTGGACGACCCGGCCGCCGTAAGACCCGCCGGCCCCCTCATTCCCGCCCCGGACGCACTCCACCCCGCGGATCCGGCATACGTCATCTACACCTCCGGCTCCACCGGCCGCCCCAAGGGCGTGGTCACCCCGCACGGCGCACTGGCGGGCCACATGGCCTGGATGGCACGGCACCTGGCCGTCACCCAGGACGACCGCGTCCTCGCCCGCACCTCCACCAGCTTCGACGCCTCCGTGTGGGAGTTGTGGCTCCCGCTGATGAACGGCGCCGAGGTCTGCGTGCTGCCCGACGGCGCCAACCGGGAACCCCGCACCCTCGTCTCCTGGATGAGCCGATACGCCGTCACCGTCGCCCAGTTCGTGCCCTCGCATCTGGCCCTCGTCCTGGCCGAGGCGGCGCACGCGACGCCGCTGCCCTCCCTGCGCGCCGTCCTGTGCGGCGGCGAACCGCTGACGCGTGCGCTCACCGACGCGACCGCCCACCGTGTCCGGGGCCGGAAGACCGGCGCACCTGCGGGCGCCGGCAACCCGCCCGAGACCGTGGCGATCGGCCGGCCCGTCGACACCATGCGCGCCTACGTCCTCGACAGCCGGCTGCGGCCCGTACCGCCCGGCGTCACCGGTGAGCTGTACCTTTCGGGCCCCAACCTCGCGCGCGGCTACCTGGACCGGCCCGGCCTGACCGCCGAACGCTTCGTCGCCGACCCGTTCGACGCCGCCGGCGCCCGCATGTACCGGACGGGCGACCTCGTGCGGTGGAACCGGGGCGGTCTGCTCGACTACGTGGCCCGCGCCGACGACCAGGTCAAACTGCGCGGATTCCGCATCGAGTTGGGCGAGGTCGAGGCCGCGCTCCTCGCCCGCCCCGGCGTCACGGCCGCCTGTGCCGTCATCCGGGAGGACGCCCCCGGCCGGCGGCACCTGGTCGCCTACGCCGTCACCGGCGCCCCGGCGCCGCGTTCCACCGACCTGCGTGACGCCCTCGCCGAGACACTGCCGCACTACATGGTGCCCGGCGCCGTGGTCGTCCTGGACGACCTCCCGCTCCTGCCCAACGGCAAGGTGGACCGGCGCGCGCTGCCGCAACCCGCCCCTGGCCCCGACGCCCTGGCCGGACCGGTTCGGCGCACCCCCCAGGAGGACCTGCTCGCCGGAATCTTCGCCGACATCCTGGACCGCCCCTTCGTCGGCTCGCACGACAGTTTCTTCGACCTCGGCGGGCACTCACTGCTCGCCATGCGCGTCGTCAGCCGAGTCCGCGCCGTCCTGGGCGCCGAGATCGCCGTACGCGCCCTCTTCGAACACCCGACCGTCGCGGGCCTGGCCCGCGTCCTCGACACCACCGGCCAGGCCCGTCCCGCCGTCCTGCCGGCGACGCGGCGCCCCGATCCACTGCCGCTGTCCTACGCGCAGCGGCGCCTGTGGTTCCTCAACCGGCTCGAAGGCCCCAGCTCCACCTACAACATCCCGCTCGTCCTCGAACTCGACGGCACCCTGGACACGGACGCACTGCGGGCCGCCCTGCGCGACGTCGTCGAGCGGCACGAGGCGCTGCGCACGTTGTTCCCGGAGCGGGACGGGGTACCGCACCAGGTGGTCCTTGCCGCCGAGGCGGCCGCACCCGCCCTGCCCGTCGTGAGTACGGCGCCCGCCGATCTGGAGGCCGCCGTCCTGGCCGCCGTACGCGAGCCGTTCGACGTCACCACGGACCTCCCGCTGCGCGCCCTGCTGCTGCGTTCCGCCCCCGGTCACCATGTGCTGGTCCTCGTCCTGCACCACATCGCCGGTGACGGCTGGTCCCTCGCCCCGCTCGCCCGGCACCTGGGCGCCGCCTACCGGGCCCGGCTCGCGGGCCGGGAGCCCGAGTCGACCACCAACACCCCGCTCCAGTACGCCGACTACACCCTCTGGCAGCACGCCCTCCTGGGGGACGGGGACGATGATTCCGATGCGCCGCAGAGCCTGCTGCGGCGGCAACTCGACCACTGGCACACCGCCCTGGCCGGCCTGCCCGGACTGATCGACCTGCCGCTGGACCGGCCGCGCCCGGCGACCACGGACCCCAGGGGGGCCGTCCACACCTTCGACGTGCCCGCCGCGCTGCACAGCCGACTGCTGCGCCTGGCACGGGAGTCGGGCAGCAGCCTGTTCATGGTGCTCCAGGCGGCGGTGGCCACCTTGCTGCACCGGCACGGTGCCGGCGACGACATCCCGCTCGGCTCACCCGTCGCGGGCCGCACCGACGAGGCCCTGGAAGACCTGGTCGGGTTCTTCGTCAACACGCTGGTTCTGCGCACCGATCTGTCCGGCCGTCCGACCTTCCGCGAACTGCTGGTGCG
Source organism: Streptomyces sp. NPDC046805 (assembly GCF_040645355.1). Taxonomy (NCBI): domain Bacteria; kingdom Bacillati; phylum Actinomycetota; class Actinomycetes; order Kitasatosporales; family Streptomycetaceae; genus Streptomyces; species Streptomyces sp. NPDC046805. Next base: position 67,097 of record NZ_JBEYYC010000029.1, read on the forward strand.
CGTAAGGGAGTTCGACCTTGCCGCCTACGCGCACCAGGATGTGCCCTTCGAGCGCCTCGTCGAGAGCGTCAACCCGGTCCGGGCGCGCAACCACCACCCGCTCTTCCAGACCATGGTGGTGCTGCAGAACCAGGACGGCGCACGCCCCGAACTGCCCGGCCTCACCGTCGAGGACCGGCTCGTCCACAACGGTCTGAGCAAGTTCGATCTCACCTTCGCCTTCACCGAGGACCGGGACGACGGCGGCCTCACCGCCGGGATCGAGTACGCCACCGCCCTCTTCGACCGAACCACGGCCGAGACCTTCGCGGCCCGTCTCGTACGCCTCCTCGAGCAGGTGGTGGCCGACCCCGGTCTGCCCCTGGCCGACTACGACCTGATGACGCCGGACGAACACGCCCGGGTGACGCGGTGGGGCGCCGGTCGTCCACTGCCCGCCGGCACCGATGACGCCACGCTGCCCACGCTCTTTGCGGCCCAGGTGCACCGCGCACCGGGCGCGGTGGCGGTCACCGGGGACGACGCCACCCTCACCTACGCCGAACTCGACGGGATCTCCACCGCCCTCGCCCATGTCCTGGCGGGCCTCGGGGTCGGCCCCGAATCACGGGTCGGCGTGCTGCTCGACCGCTCACCGGCCGTGGTGGCGGTCTCCCTCGCCGCGGTCCGCGCGGCCGGCGCGTACGTCCCGCTGGACGTGCGCTGGCCCGAGGAACGGCTCGACCAGGTCACCGGGGTGGCGGACGTGCGCGTTCTCGTCGTCGACGAGAACGCCTGCGCCTCCCCCTGGGTGACTGCGGCCGCCGGCCGGATGCCGGTCGTCGTCGTGGACCGGCTCGGCCGGGTCCTGCGGGGCGCGTCCGGGCGGCCGAGCCGCCCGGTGTCCCCGGCGGGCTCCGGTTCCCTGGCCTACGTGATGTTCACGTCCGGCTCGACCGGCCTGCCCAAGGGCGTCGGCGTCACCCACGCCGACGTGGTCGCGCTCACGGCAGACTCCGCCTGGCAGGGCGGCGCCGCCGACGCCGTCCTGATGCACTCGGCGTACGTCTTCGACGCCTCCACCTTCGAGATCTGGGCCCCGCTCCTGAGGGGCGGCCGGATCGTCGTCGCACCGGACGGCGTCCTGGACGCCCGCGGCCTCGACCACGCGGTGCACGCGCACGGGGTGAGGGCCGTCTTCATGACGACCGCCCTGTTCAACATGATCGCCGAGACCGACCCCGGCGCCTTCACCGGCCTCCGGCTGGTCTGCGCCGGAGGCGAACTGGCCTCCCCGGACGCGATGCAGCGTGTCGCAGGCATCGCGCCCGGTACCCGTGTCCTGCACGTGTACGGCCCCACCGAGACCACCACCTTCGCCACCCGCTACCAGGTGGCGGCCGACCTGCCGTCGGGCCCGCCGCCCATCGGGCGCGCCCTGGACGGTATGCGCCTCTACGTCCTCGACGGCTCCCTGGGCCCCGTCCCGCCGGGCGTCGTGGGAGAGCTGCATCTCGCCGGACGGGGCGTGGCACGCGGATACACGGGGCAGCCCGGAATGACCGCCGCACGCTTCGTGGCCGACCCGTTCGGCCCGGAGGGCGGACGCATGTACCGCACCGGCGACCTCGTCCGGTGGACCCCCGACGGACAGATCGCCTACGTCGGGCGCGTCGACGGGCAGGTGAAGCTGCGCGGCTACCGCATCGAACTCGGCGAGATCGAGAACGTGCTGGCCTCCTGCGAAGGCGTCGCCGACTGCTTCGCCGTCGTCCGCGAGGACGTCCCTGGCGACCGGCGGCTCGTCGCCTACGTGGTGCCCGCTGCCGGCTCCAGCCCCGGACCCGGCGACCTCGCCCGCGCCGTCGGCCGGTCTCTGCCCGCCTACATGGTGCCCTCCGCCTTCGTCCTGCTCGACGCACTGCCGCTCACTCCCAACGGCAAGGTGGACCGGCGGTCCCTGCCGGCGCCCGAGCACGCCCCGGCAAGCGGGCGCACCGCCCGCACCGCCCGCGAGGAGATCCTCTGCGGACTCTTCGCGGATGTGCTCGGCCTCGACGCGGCGGGCCCCGACGACGACTTCTTCGCCCTGGGCGGACACTCCCTGCTCGCCACCCGCCTCGCCGCGCGCATCCGCGTCGCCCTGGGCCTGGAGGTCACGGTCAAGGCCCTCTTCGAGCACACCACGCCGGCCGCGCTGGCCGCCGTACTCGACGGCGCCGGGGAGGCCAGGCGGCCCCTGGAGCGTGCCGGAAACCGCCCCGATCCGCTGCCGCTGTCCTTCGCCCAGCAGCGCCTGTGGTTCCTGGGCCGGTTCGAGGGACCGAGCGCCACGTACAACGTGCCGCTCGTGCTGCGCCTGGACGGCCCGCTCGACGTGGAAGCCCTGCAGAGCGCTCTCACGGATGTCGTCGAGCGCCACGAAAGCCTGCGCACCGTCTTTCCCGAGACCGACGGCGTGGCACGCCAGCTCGTCCTCGATGCCGACGCGGCCGACCTCGACCTCACACCCCGCGACACCGACCCCGACCGTCTCGACGAGGTGCTGGCCGCCGAGGTGGCCCACGCCTTCGACGTGGGTGCGCAGCTCCCGGTACGGGCACGGCTGGTGCGGCTCGGCACCGAGGCCCACGTCCTCGTGCTGGTCCTGCACCACATCGCGGGCGACGGCTGGTCGCTCGCCCCGCTCGCCCGCGACCTGGGGGAGGCGTACCGGGCCCGCGTCGCGCACGAGGAACCCGCCTGGACCCCGCTCGCCGTCCAGTACGCCGACTACACCCTGTGGCAGCGCGCGCTGCTCGGCGACGAGGAGGACCCGGCCGGCCTGGCCGCCCGGCAACTGGACTTCTGGCGCACCGCGCTCGCCGGTGCCCCCGATCTGCTCGACCTGCCGTGCGACAGGCCGCGCCCCGCCGTCGGCGCGCACCGCGGCGACGCGTTCGCCTTCCCGGTGGACGCCGGCACCCATCTGTCCCTCGCCCGGCTCGCCCGGGCACGCGGGTGCAGCCTCTTCATGGTGCTCCAGGCGGCCCTGTCGGTGCTGTTGTCGCGGCACGGTGCCGGTGAGGACATCCCGCTCGGCACCGCCGTCGCCGGACGCACCGACGAGGCTCTCGACGACCTGGTGGGCTTCTTCGTCAACACCCTCGTTCTGCGCACCGACCTGACCGGGGACCCCACCTTCGGTGAAGTGCTGGAGCGGGTGCGCGCGTTCGACCTGGCCGCCTACGATCACCAGGACCTGCCGTTCGAGCGGCTTGTGGACGCCCTGAGCCCGGACCGGGCCCAGAACCACCACCCGCTGTTCCAGACCATGCTCGTCCTCCAGAACCAGGCGGACGCCGCGGTCGAACTGCCCGGTCTCACGGTTTCCCGGCAACCCGTGTACACCGGCATCAGCAAGTTCGACCTGACCTTCACCTTCACCGAGACCCGCGACGGCACCGGCCGGCCCGCCGGCCTCGACGGTGTCCTGGAGTTCTCCACCGAACTCTTCACCCACACCACCGCGCACGCGCTCGCCGCCCGGTTGACCCGCCTGCTCGCCTCGCTCGCGGCCGACCCCGACCAGCGCGTCCACGCGGCCGACGTCCTGGACGCGGCAGAGCGGCAGGGCCTCGACCGCGCCGCGCACGGACCGGTCCGGCCCGTGGCGGCGCGCACCGTGCCCGAGGCGTTCCGTGCGCAGTGCGCACGGACCCCTGAGGCCGTCGCCGTGCGGGACGGCGCGCACCGCCTGACCTTCACCGAACTCGACCTGCTCTCCGACGACCTGGCGCACCACCTGCGCGGCCGGGGCATCGGCCGCGGCGCCCTCGTCGCCTTCGCCCTGGAGGGCACCGCCGACCAGGCGGTCGCGATGCTGGCGGTGGCCAAGGCCGGGGCCGCCTACCTGCCGGTCGACCTGGAGTACCCCGAGGCGCGCGTCGCCCACATGCTCGACGACGCACGCCCCGCGCTGCTCCTCACGCACACGCACCGCGCCGCGCGGCACCGCCTGTCCGTCCCCTGCCTCACGCTCGACGACCGGGCCGCCTGGTCCACCGGACACGCGGCACCGCCCGCCGCGCCACCGGACCCGCTCGACGCGGCGTACGTCATCTACACCTCGGGCTCCACCGGCCGTCCCAAGGGCGTCGTCGTCACCCACGCCTCGCTCACCAACCACATGGCCTGGATGGCGGACCATCTCGGCCTCACCGACCGCGACCGGGTCCTCGCCCGCACCTCGCCGAGCTTCGACGCCTCGGTGTGGGAGACCTGGCTGCCGCTGCTGCACGGCGGATCCACCTGCCCCGTGCCCCCCGCCGCGAACCATGACCCGGCCGGTCTGCTCGCCCGGATGCGCGAGGCGGGCGTCACCATCGCCCAGTTCGTTCCCTCCCACCTCTCGCTCGTCCTCGGCGAGACCGGCCCCGACGAGGCGCCCGCGACCCTGCGGGCCGTCCTGTGCGGCGGCGAACCGCTGACCCGATCGCTGGCCCGGCGAGCCAGGGACGGCTGGCGGGTCGAGGTGCACAACCTGTACGGGCCCACCGAGACCACGATCGACGCCACCGCACACCACCACCGGGACGAGGAGAGGGACTCCCCGGCGGGGGAGGGGACCGTGCCGCTCGGTCGGCCCGTGGACAACACCCGCGCCCTCGTCCTCGACTCCCGCCTCCAGCCCGTGCCTTCGGGCGTCACCGGTGAGCTCTACGTCGCGGGAGACGGCCTCGCCCGTGGCTATCTGGGGCGCCCCGGCCTGACCGCCGCACGGTTCGTCGCCGATCCCCACGGCCCCGCCGGGAGCCGTATGTACCGGACGGGCGATCTGGTCCGGCGGGACGCCGACGGCCTGCTCACCTACGTCTCCCGCGCCGACGACCAGGTCAAGCTGCACGGCTTCCGCATCGAGCTCGGCGAGATCGAGGCCGCGCTCACCGCGCTGCCCGCCGTCGCCGCCGCCTGCGCCGTCGTACGCGAGGACCAGCCGGGCGAGCGGCGCCTGGTGGCGTACGTCGTTCCCGAGAAGCATCACGACGTCGTCCTCGCCGACGACGAACTGCGCTTCGGGCTGGCATCCGTGCTGCCGCCGTACATGGTGCCCGCTGTCTTCGTCACCCTCGACGCGCTGCCGCTGCTGCCCAACGGCAAGGCCGACCGGCGCGCCCTGCCCGCTCCCGTGCGACCCGCCGCCACCAGGCCGGGAGGCCGGCCGCGCACCACGCCGGAACGCGTCCTGTGCGACGTGTTCGCCTCCGTGCTGCGCGTCCCCGACGTCCGCACCGACGACGACTTCTTCGCCCTCGGCGGCGACAGCATCCTCTCCATCCAACTGGTCAGCCGCGTCCGTCAGGCCGGCCTCGGTGTCACTCCTCGCGACGTCTTCGTCCACCGCACACCCGAGGCCATCGCGGCCGTCACCACCACGCTCGACCAAGGCGCCGTGGAGTCGGCCGAACCGGGCACGGGCGAGATGCCGCCCACGCCCATCGCCGCCTGGTTCCTGGAGCGGTCCGGAACCACGGACGGCTACAACCAGTCAGGCGTGCTGCGCACCCCCGTGGACGCCGACGAGGAATCCCTCGTCGCCGCCCTCCAACTCCTCATCGACCACCACGACATGCTCCGTCTGCGCGTCACCCGCTCCGCCGAGGGCGAACCCGTCCTGGAAGCCCTGCCGCCCGGTGCGGTGGCGGCCCGGGACCGCTTCACCCGTCTCGACATCGCCGGCCTCGCCGCCGATTCCGTGCGTGCCGCCGTCACCGAGGTGGGCGAACAGGCCCGCGGGCGGCTGCGGCCCGCACACGGCGAGGTGATCGAGGCCGTCTGGTGCGACGCGGGACCCCACGCGCGCGGGCGACTGCTCCTCGTCGTCCACCACCTGGCGGTCGACGCGGTCTCCTGGCGCATCCTCGCCGGGGACCTGGCCGCCGCCTGGCAGGCCGTCACCGACGGCGCGGCCGGTGGCGAGCGACCCACGGCCGGGGCGGCACTGCCGGCCGTCACCACGTCCTACCGGCACTGGGCGGGGCTCCTCGCCGCCCGGGCGCGCAGTGCCGAGCGCGAGCGGGAACTCCCTTTGTGGGAAACGGTGTTGGACACTCCCGATCCCCAGCTCGGATACCGGCCGCTCGACCCCGACCTGGACACCGCGGACCGGACGCGTACCCTGACCACCCGGCTGCCCGCCCGGTGGACCCGGCCCCTGCTCACCACCGCCCCCGCCGCGTTCCACGCCGGAGTCGACGACGTCCTGCTCACGGCTCTCGCGCTCGCCGTCCGCTCCTGGCGCGACGAAAAGGCCGCCGTACGAGGCTGGGCCCGGGCGGACGGCACAGCCGTCCTCCTCGACCTGGAAGGCCACGGCCGGGAGCAGATCGCCGACCACATCGACCTGTCCCGCACGGTCGGCTGGTTCACCAGCCTCTACCCGGTCCGGCTCGACCCCGGACCCGGTGACGCCCACGACCCCGGACGCCTCGACGCGACCGTGATCGACCGTGCCGTCAAACGGGTCAAGGAGCAGCTGAGGACCGTACCCGACCACGGCGTCGGCTACGGAATGCTGCGGCACCTCAACCCGGCCACCCGGTCCCGGCTGGCCACAGCCCCGCAACCCCAGATCGGCTTCAACTACCTGGGACGGTACACGGCTTCGCCCGAGGGGCCGGACGGAGCAGCCAGCGCGGGCGGCGACTGGGAGGTGCTGCTCGACGGGGGCGGCCCGCGTAGCCAGGACCCGGACATGCCCGTCCACCACGTCCTCGACATCAATGCGCACACCGAGGACCTTCCGGACGGCCCGAGCCTGGTGGCCCGCTGGGCCTGGCCCAGCGATCTCCTCAAGGAGGAGGACGTGGAGGCCCTTTCCGGGCTCTTCACCCGCGCCCTGCGCGCCATCGCCGAACACGCCGAAAGGCCCGACGCGGGCGGCTACACGCCGTCCGACCTTCCCCTGGTCTCGCTCGACCAGGCACAGATCGACAGACTGCAGAACAAGTGGGGTGGACGTAAGTGACCGGGTTCCAGCTGGAGGACGTGCTGCCGCTGACGCCGCTGCAGGCGGGGATGCTCTTCCACTCGCTCTACGACTCCCACGCCCCGGACGTCTACACCACACAGTTCGTCCTGGACCTCGAAGGGGTCGTCAGCCTTCCCGCGCTGCGTGCCGCCGTCGCCGCCCTGCTGCGCCGCCACGCCAACCTACGGGTCGGATTCCTTCACGAGGACCTGGACGAGCCCGTCCAGGCCGTCGCCGTCGAGGTGCCGCTGCCGCTGGAGGAACTCGATCTCACCGCGGCGGACCACACGGGCACGCCCGAGGAGCGCCTCTCCGCGTTCCTCGCCGCCGACCGCACCCGCCGGTTCGACCTCACCACTCCTCCGCTGATGCGGTTCACCCTGGTACACACGGCACCGGACCGGCACCGGCTCGTGATGACGAGCCATCACATCCTGTTCGACGGCTGGTCCCTCCCCCTGCTCGTGCGCGAACTCTTCGACCTGTACGCCCGCCAGGGCGACGACAGCGACCTGCCCCGCGTCGCCCCCTACCGCACCTACCTCGCCTGGCTGGCCGGACAGGACCGCCCCCTGGCTCTGCAGAGCTGGCGCGACGCCCTGTCCGGACTCGAGGCGCCGACCCTGCTCGCCGGGCGCCGCGCGACGGACGTCCCCGGCTCCGCCGAACTGCCCGACACCCTCGTGCTGGAGCTGGACAGCGCCACGACGCACCGGCTGCGCGAGACCGCCCGCTCCTGCCGGCTCACCCTCAACACCCTGGTCCAGGGCGCCTGGGGGCTGCTGCTCGCCCGGCTCACCGGACGTCACGACGTCGTGTTCGGCACCACCGTCTCCGGGCGTCCGCCGGAGATCCCCGGAATCGAGTCGATGGTCGGCCTGTTCATCAACACCGTCCCGGTACGGCTGCGTCCGGCGCCGGGCGAAACGCTGGCCGCCCTGCTGACCCGGCTCCAGGAGGAGCAGGGCCGTCTCCTCGGCAGCCAGCATGTGGGTCTGACCGAGATAGGCGAGGCCGCCGGACTGGACCAGCTCTTCGACACCCTGGTCGTGTTCGAGAACTATCCGCTCGACGCGGAGGCCCTGCGCACCGCGCAGCGGGGACTGCCCGGCCTCACCGTCGCGGGGTTCGACGGCACGGACGCGGCCCACTATCCCCTCACCCTCACCATCGCCCCCGGCGGCGACACCCTGAGGATCACCTTCGGCTTCCGGCCCGCCCTCCTCGACCATGCGGAGGTCGTCCGCACGGTCGCCCGTATGCGACGTCTGCTCACGGTGATGGCGGACGGGCTCGACCGCCGCGCGGACACCGTCCCCGTCCTCCTGGAGGGGGAGCGCGAGACGTTGCTCGCCCTGGGCCGCGGCGCCGAACTCCTCGGCGACAAAGGCGAGATGAGTGTCCCGGACGCCTTCGCCCGGCGCGCCGAGGGCCACCCGGACGCGATGGCCGTCACCGGCGCGGGCGAGCAGGTGACCTACCGGCAACTCCACGACCTGTCCGCCGAGTTGGCCGGGGCGCTGACCGGGACCGGAACGCGCGCCGAGGACGGCGTCGGCATCCTCATGGCCCGTTCGACCGCCCAGGTCACCGCATCACTGGCGGCCCTGCGCGCGGGCGCCGCCTACATCCCGCTCGATCCCCGCTGGCCCGCCGGACGGCTCGACCGCGTCACCGAAGCCGCCCCACTGCGCGCCCTGGTCGTCGATGAGACCACCCGCGCCCACCCGTGGGTACGTCGACTCGGCCTCGACGTCACGGTGCTGACCGTGGACGCTGCCGGCCGCGTCCTCTCGGGAGGTCCCGCGACCCCGGGCGCCCTCCCCGCCGCCACCGGCGGCGCCAGGCTCGCGTACGTGATGTTCACCTCCGGCTCGACCGGCCTGCCCAAGGGTGTCGGCGTCACGCACGCCGACGTGGTCGCGCTCACGGCAGACTCCGCCTGGCAGGGCGGCGCCGCCGACGCCGTCCTGATGCACTCGGCGTATGTCTTCGACGCCTCCACCTTCGAGATCTGGGCCCCGCTCCTGAACGGCGGCCGCGTCGTCGTGGCCCCCGAAGGCACCCTCCAGCCCGCCACACTCCGGGACCTCGTCGCCGAGCACGGCGTGACGGCCGCGTTCCTGACGACCGCCCTGTTCAACGTCATCGCCGAGACCGACCCCGGTGCCCTCGGCCTGCTGCGCCTGGCCGCGGCCGGAGGCGAGGCCGCCGCACCGGGCGTCCTCCAGCGACTCGCCGCCGCCCACCCCGGCACGACGGTGCTCAACGTCTACGGGCCCACCGAGACCACGACCTTCGCCACCCTCCACCGTGTCCGGTCCGACGACGATCCCGGCGGCGCGCCCCCGATCGGCCGGCCCCTGGACGGCACGCGGGCCTATGTCCTGGACGCGGCGATGCGGCCCGTGCCGCCAGGCGCCGAGGGCGAGTTGTATGTCGCGGGTCCTGGCGTCGCGCGCGGTTACCTGGGGCGGCCCGGCCTGACCGCCACGCGGTTCGTCGCCGACCCGTTCGACGCGACCGGGTCGCGCATGTACCGCACGGGCGACCTCGTGCGCTGGGGCGCCGACGGCGCGCTGCACTACGTGGCCCGGGCCGACCAGCAGATCAAACTGCGTGGCCACCGCATCGAACCCGCCGAGATCGAGGCGGTGCTCCGCGCCGACGCGTCCGTGCGCGCGGCCTGCGTCCTGGTGCGCGAGGACCTGTCCGGCGACCGCACCCTCGCCGCCTACGTCGTCGCCGCCCCCGGACGCATCGCGGACCCGGAACGGCTGACCGCGCACGTCGGCCGGCACCTGCCCGCCTACATGGTGCCGGCCGCCATCCACCCGCTCGACGCGCTGCCGCTGACCGCCAACGGCAAGCTCGACCGGGCGGCCCTGCCCGCGCCCGCCACCCCGGCCGGTGCGACGGGGCGGCCGCCGCGTGGCGCACACGAGGAGATCCTCGCCTCTCTGTTCGCGGACGTCCTCGGCGTGGCCCGGGTCGGCGTCGACGACGACTTCTTCGCCCTGGGCGGCCACTCGCTGCTCGCCACCCGTCTCGTGGGCCGGATCCGCACCGCCCTGGGCACCGAGACCGAGATCCGCGCCCTCTTCGAGAACCCCACCGTCGCGGCTCTCGCCGCGGTCCTCGCCGAGGGAGGCCGCCCGGCCCGTCCCGCCCTGGTCCCGCAGCGGCGCCCCGTCCAGGTCCCGCTGTCCTACGCCCAGCAGCGCCTGTGGTTCCTGCACCGGTTCGAAGGTCCCTCCGCCACGTACAACGTCCCCTTCGCCGTCCGCTTCGACGGGCCACTGGACACGGACGCCCTGCGCGCGGCCCTCGGTGATGTCGTCGCCCGGCACGCCGCCCTGCGCACCGTCTTCCCCGAGGACGACCACGGACCGCGCCAGCACGTCACCGAACCCGGCGAGATCCCCCTGCCGTTCACCGTCGACACCGTGGCCGAGGACGAACTCGCGGACCGCGTCAGGGGCGCTGCCACGAAGCCCCTCGACATCGAGCACGAACTCCCGCTCGGCGCGGCCCTGCTGCGCCTGTCCGACGAAGCCCACGTCCTCGTCCTCGTCGTCCACCACATCGCCGCCGACGGCTCCTCGTTCGCACCCCTCACTCACGACCTGGGCATGGCCTACCACGCCCGTACAAGAGGCGAGGCCCCCGTGTGGGCCGCACCGCCGGTCGACTACGTCGACCACACCCTCTGGCAACGGTGTCTGCTCGGCGACGAACACGACCCCGACAGCCTTGTCTCACGGCAACTCGACCACTGGAAAGCCGCGTTGGACGGCCTGCCGGAAATGATCGAACTGCCGTGGGACCGGCCGCGCCCCGCCGTGCCACGCCACACCGGCGCCGCCCACGACTTCGCCCTCGACCCCACCACCGCGCGCCGGGTCGCGGACCTCGCCCGCACCAGCGGATGCAGCGTCTTCATGGTTCTCCAGGCGGCGCTGTCCCTCCTGCTCTCCCGGCACGGCGCGGGCGAGGACATCCCGCTCGGCACGGCCGTCGCCGGACGCACCGACGAGGCCGCCGCGGACATCGTCGGCTTCTTCGTGAACACGCTCGTGCTGCGCACCGACCTGACGGGCGACCCCACCTTCCGCGAACTGCTGGAGCGCGTGAAGGAGTTCGACCTCTCCGCCCACACGCACCAGGACGTCCCCTTCGAGCGTCTGGTGGAACTGCTCAACCCGGCCCGCTCGCAGAGCCACCACCCGCTCTTCCAGACCATGCTGGTCCTCCAGAACCACACCCCGGCCGCTCCCTTCGGTCTGCCGGACCTCACCGTCAGCGCGGTCCCGGTCGACTTGGGGGTCAGTAAGTTCGACCTGTCCTTCACCTTCACCGAGACGTACGAGGACAGCGGCGTACCCGGCGCCATGCGGGCCAGTGTCGACTACGCGAGGGAACTCTTCGACGCGCCCACGGTCCGCGAACTCACCGAGCGGCTCGTCCTGTTACTCAACGCCGTCACCGCTGACCCCGACCGCCCACTGCACGCCTACGACGTACTCACCGGCGCCGAACGCGCCCGACTGACCGCGTGGGGAACCGGCCCCGCCCCGGACCGGCCCGCCGGGACGGTTCCCGCCCTCTTCGAGCGGTGGGTACGGCGCACCCCGGACGCCCCGGCGCTCCGCGACGCCGGCACCACCCTCACCTACCGCGAGCTCGACACCCGCGCGGACGCCGTCGCCCGCAGGCTCACCGCGCGGGGCATCGGCCCCGAGGACCGGGTGGCCGTCGCTCTGCCCCGCACCCACGAGCTCGTCATCACCCTTCTCGGCATCCTCAAGGCAGGGGCGGCCTATGTACCGCTCGACCCCGACTATCCGGCCCGGCGCCTGGCCCACATGGTCGAAGACGCCCGCCCGCGCCTGCTCCTCACCACGCCCGCGGTCCATCGCCGTCTCCCCGAACTCCCCGTACCCCATGTGCACTTCGGGGATCTCGCCGACAGCGCCGCGTCCACCGGCGGCCACGCCCCGTCGCTGCGCGCGGCGCACCCGGCGTACGTCATCTACACGTCCGGTTCCACCGGACTCCCCAAGGGCGTAGTGGTCACCCACCAGGGCGTCGGCGCCATGGCCAGGACCCAGAGCGAGCGGCTGCGCGTCGGCCCGGGCAGCCGGGTGCTGCACATGGCGTCCGTCAGCTTCGACGCCGCGTTCTGGGAGATGTGCATGGGGCTGCTCTCCGGAGCCTGCCTGGAGATCGACGAACGCGACGCCCTGCTGCCCGGCCCCGCCCTCGCCGCCACGGTCCGCGAGCGGGGTGTCACCCACCTCACCCTGCCGCCCGCAGCCCTCGCCGTGATGCCGCCCGGCTCGCTGCCCGCGGGCACCACGATGGTCCTCGCCGGTGAGGCGTGCCCGCCGAACCTGGTCCACGGCTGGTCCCGGGACCGATTCCTCACCAACGCCTACGGCCCCACCGAGACCACCGTCTGCGCCACCATGAGCGCCTTCCAGAACGCCGACGGCCCGCTCGCCCCCGATCGCACCGTGCCCATCGGTGTCCCCGTCGACGGCACCCGCGTCCACGTCCTCGATGACCGGCTGGCACCCGTTCCGCCCGGCGTCGTCGGTGAACTGTACGTGTCCGGCGCGGGACTGGCTCGCGGGTACCACGACCGGGCCGCCCTGACCGCCTCCCGCTTCGTGGCCGACCCGTTCGACCCTGCGGGGGGCCGCATGTACCGCACCGGCGATCTGGCGCGCTGGACCGGCGACGGACAACTCGTCTACGTCTCCCGTGTCGACGACCAGGTCAAACTCCGCGGCTTCCGCATCGAGCTCGGCGAGATCGAGGCCTCGCTCACCGCCCTGCCCGGCATCGCCGCGGCCTGCGCCGTCGTCCGCGAGGACCGGCCCGGCGACCGGCGCCTGGTCGCGTACACCGTCGCCGAGGACGGCGAGGCGGGCCCGGACGAGACCGAGGTGCGCGCGCACCTCGCCACCACCCTGCCCGATCACATGATCCCCGCGGCCTTCGTCCGGCTCGACGCGCTGCCCCTCACCCCCAACGGCAAGACCGACCGGCGTGCCCTGCCCGCTCCCGATCGGACCGTGTCCGCCGCGGGCCGGGCGCCGAGCACCGTCCGCGAACGGGCCCTGTGCGCGGCGTTCGCGGAGACGCTCGGCGTGCCCGAGGTCGGCGTCACGGACGATTTCTTCGCCCTCGGCGGCCACTCCCTGCTCGCCGTGACGCTCGCCCAGCGGATCGAGGAACGGTGTGGCCGACGCTTCTCCCTGCGCGAGGTGTTCGCCACGCCCACCGTCGAAGGCCTGGACCGTCTCCTGGGGCGTACGCCGGGCAGGACGAGCCAGGAGAACGCCGCCGCCCCCGACCTCGCTGCCGAGGTCCGCCTGGGCGAGGACATCACGGCCACCGGCCGCGCCGCCGCCGCACCGGTGCCGTCGCCCGGCCACAGCCGCTCCCGCCCCTCCGCCCGCCCTCTTCTGACCGGCGCCTCCGGCTTCCTCGGGGCCTTCCTCCTGCGCGACCTCATCGAGACCACCGACGGCCCTGTGGACTGTCTCGTCCGGGCCGGGGACCGACAGCGCGCGGGGGAGCGGCTGCGAGCCAACCTGGAACGCTACGGCCTGTGGCGCCCCCGCTACGAGACCCTGATCACCCCGGTGCCCGGCGATCTCGCCGCCCCCGGCCTCGGCCTGTCACCCGAGGACCGCACCTGCCTGGTCCGTCGCCTCGGCCCCGTCGTCCACAACGGTGCTCGGGTCAACTTCGCCGCCGGGTACGGTGATCTGCGCGCTGCCAATGTGGCCGGCACCGAGGAAATGCTGCGTCTGCTCGCCGATTCCGCGTCACCGGGCATGCACTACATCTCGACCACCGGCGTCTTCGCCCCGGCGTCCGGACCGGATCCCGTCGTCATCACGGAGTCGACACCGACAGGCCCGGCAGCCGACCTGCCCGACGGTTACGCCCAGAGCAAGTGGGTCGCCGAGGGACTCGTCGCTCTCGCCCGCGAACGCGGCCTGCCGGTCACCGTCCACCGGCCGGGCCGCATCAGCGGCGACACCACCACCGGGGCCTGCCAGGACCGTGACCTGCTGTGGCAGCTCATCAAGGGGTGCCTGCAGGCGAAGGCCGTGCCGGATCTGCCGTACGGTTCGACCGACTGGGTGCCGGTGGATTACGTGAGCAAGGCGGTCGTGGCGTTCGCCGCGTCCGACCGGACCGGCGCGGAGACCTATCACCTCACCAACCCGGACGCGCCGGGCCTCGACCGGGTCTTCGACGTGGCCGCCCGTCTCGGCCACGAACTGCGCATCGTTCCCGCACCGCAGTGGCAGGCCCGCGTCGAGGCTCAGCAGGACAACGCGGCGCAACTGTTCCTCGGCGACGAGACGCAGGCCCGGCACGCGGCAAGGGACCACCGCCGCTTCGACTCCCACCAGACGGTCAAGGCCGCGGCCGCGCTGGGCGCCTTCCTGCCTCCCCTGACCGACGACGTCCTTGCCCTCTACCTGACCTATTTCCACGAGTCGGGCTTTCTCCCCGGCCCTGCAAAGGGTCCCGGGAAGCGAGGCGAGTGATCATCCGTTGGCGAGGGTCACGAGGCTCTGGCCGCCTCGTTGATCTCGAACTCGGCCCCATCGTGCCGGCGTTCCTCGCGACCGCCCGCTCCGCCTTCGAGGATCTCGTTCCGGACAGGGCCGCCTGACAGCGGTACAGGGCATTGAATCGGGCTCCGAGGCGCCTGAAATCCAGACGCGATACTATAAAGAATTTGAATTCTTCTCGGATGTGTCGGATTAGGTCGCTCACCTGCGGCTCTGGTGAGGGTGAAGCCTTGCCGAATGGGAAGAAATTCATGCAGAGGGGATCTGTGTTAAAATCGACACAAGTTGCAGTTGTGGTTCCCGAAACTTCAAGTGCCCTGACGGTCGTATACCGTCGGTCGCTTTCGTGTCTCCGGTGCTCATCCGGACGGGGTTCATTGTGGCAACCGGGTACTGCCCCGAAGGGGATGTGGCATGGCTACTGGCACCGTCAAGTGGTTCAACGCGGAAAAGGGCTTCGGCTTCATCGAGCAGGACGGCGGAGGCCCGGACGTCTTCGCTCACTACTCCAACATCGCAGCCCAGGGCTTTCGTGAGCTCCAGGAGGGCCAGAAGGTGAAATTCGACGTCACGCAGGGACCGAAGGGTCCGCAGGCGGAGAACATCACTCCCGCCTGACGTCACGCTGCATGCGACAGCTGGGGTTCTCACCTCCACGTGAGTCCCCAGCTGGTTGTTTTTGTGTTCCCTTAATATTTTGGTCTTACGTTCGGCTCGTTCTTGTGATTTATCCGGCTTGTTCCTGTCGGGAATTCCTCGATGCGTGCCCTGTCGAGGAGAGTTCTCCATGAACCGGTCAGCTCGCGCGAACGACCGTTCGCGCCCACAGGGTGAGTTCGCGCTGCCGGCCACCGTCACGCCGGCCCTTCCCGCGGTTGCGTCCTTCGATGAACTGGACATGCCCGCCGAGCTGTTGAAGATGCTCTCCGACCTCGGTGTGCACGAGCCGTTCCCGATTCAGGCGGCCACGTTGCCGAACTCCCTCGCAGGGCGCGACGTCCTGGGGCGCGGGCGCACCGGATCGGGCAAGACGCTCGCCTTCGGTCTGGCGCTCCTCGTCCGCACCGCCGGGCAGCGTGCCGAGTCGCGCAAGCCGCTGGCCCTGGTCCTCGTCCCCACGCGCGAGCTTGCGCAGCAGGTCACCGATGCGCTCACCCCGTACGCCCGGCTGCTGAAGCTGCGGCTGGCCACCGCCGTCGGCGGCATGCCCATCAACAAGCAGGCCGGTGCGCTGCGCGCCGGAGCCGAGGTGGTCGTCGCGACGCCGGGTCGCCTCACCGATCTCATCGAGAGCAAGCACTGCCGCCTGGACCGGGTGAACATCACCGTCCTCGACGAGGCCGACCAGATGGCCGACATGGGCTTCATGCCCCAGGTCACCGAACTGCTGGACCAGGTACGCCCCGACGGCCAGCGCATGCTGTTCTCCGCCACGCTGGACGACGACGTCGACCTCCTGGTCCGCCGTTATCTCCGTGATCCGGTGGTCCACTCGGTCGACCCGTCGGCAGGCTCGGTCGCCACGATGGAGCATCACGTGCTGCACGTGCACGGCGCCGACAAGTACGCCACCGCCACCGAGATCGCCGCCCGCGACGGGCGCGTGCTGATGTTCCTGGACACCAAGCACGCTGTCGACCGTTTCACCAAGCACCTGCTGAGCAGCGGTGTGAAGGCCGCGGCACTGCACGGGGGCAAGTCGCAGCCCCAACGCACCCACACCCTGGCCCAGTTCAAGACCGGTGACGTCACGACGCTGGTGGCCACCAACGTCGCGGCCCGGGGTATCCACATCGACGACCTCGACCTCGTCGTCAACGTAGACCCTCCCGGTGACCACAAGGACTACCTGCACCGCGGTGGCCGTACCGCCCGCGCCGGCGCGTCCGGCACTGTCGTGACGTTGGTCCTGCCCGACCAGCGCCGGGACATGGCCCGTCTCATGTCCGACGCGGGCATCAGGCCGCAGGTCACGCAGGTCCGCTCCGGCGAGGCCGAGTTGAGCCGCATCACCGGGGCCCAGGCTCCCTCCAACGTCCCCGTCGGCGGCAGCGGGCCGGTCGCGGAGCGCCCCAAGCGCGGCGGTGCCCCCTTTCGCGGTCTGGGCACCCGCCGGGGGCAGCCCGGTCGTGGCGGTGGCGAGTCCCGCCGCTCTGCCGAGTCTCGCCAGATCGCCGAGGCCCGCAAGGCCGCCCGGGTACGGCGAGGCGCGTAGAGCGAGCGCGGATCGACCATCACAGGGCGCGGCGACCGGAATCGTCGGCCGTGCTGTCCACGGTGGTCGGCGGCCGGCACGGCGGTACGCCGTTCGACGAAAAACCTGGCAACGCACGGCGGCACAACGGCAGTTCGTGGGTAGAGCGTGCTTCGTTCCTCAGTCGGTCCGGCTTCCCGGCGGCTATGGTTGCTGCCATGCCGGGGGCGGATCGGAGCACGACTCCAAAGGCGTCGGACGACGTCTTGGACGACACCTACGGCGTGGTTCGGGCTTCCGCCGCACAAGCTGCATCTGCGGCTCCGGCTGGAGATGGCACGGGAGTTGCTGCGCCGCGGCAGCGCGATCGCCGAGGCCGCGTACGCGACGGGGTTCCACGACCCGTCGCATCTGACGCGGGTGTTCACCTCGGCGTACGGCGTCACCCCGGCCGTGTACCGGACGACGTTCCGTGGCGCGGCGTGGACGGCAGGGCTCCGCGCTGACGTGGGCGGGGCAAGAACGTGCAATACGGCGGGAGGCCGCCGCTTCTAGCTTTCCTCCTGGGCCGAGGAGACGCCTCGGCGCGATCGAAGGGAACGCACGTGCCGATCGAGAAGATCGAATTCGACAGCGACGGTTATCGGCTCGTGGGTGATCTGCACCTGCCCGGGCCCGGCAGCGAACCGCGCGGCGCGGTCGTGCTGACGGGGCCGTTCTCCGGGGTGAAGGATCAGGTGGTCGGGTACTACGCGGCCCGATTCGCCGAGCGCGGTTATGCGGCGCTGGCCTTCGATCACCGCAACTGGGGCGACAGCGAGGGCACGCCGCGCCAGCACGAGGACGCCACCGCCAAGGTCGCGGACCTGCGGAGCGCTGTGGGGTTCCTGGGCGGGCGCCCCGAGATCGACGCCGAGAGGATCGCTGTGGCGGGGGTGTGCCTGGGCGGGATCTACGCCGTACAGCTCGCCGCGTTCGACCCCCGCGTCAAGGCGGTGGCGCTGATCGCGGCCGCGTACAACAACCCGACGCTGATCCGTGACCGGTTCGGGGCGGACAACTTCGCTGCCCTGACGGGACAGTTCGCACAGATAGCGCAGCACCAGGCGGACACCGGGGAAGTCACGTACTGGCCCGCGGTCAACCCGGAGGGCATGCCGGCCGGCAACCCGGGCCCGGAACCGTTCGCGTACTACGGCACCGAGCGCGGCGCGCGCCCCGGCTGGGAGAACCGCTGCACCGCGCTGTCGGTGCTGCAGGAGGTGACGCTCGACGTGGACGCGTACCTGCCGCTGGTCACCCAGCCGCTGCTGATCGTGCACGGCCGTGGCGACCAGGCCGTCCCGGTGGCCGACGCGGAGGCGGCCTTCGCCAAGGCACCCGAGCCCAAGGAGCTTCTCGTGCTGGACACGAGCAACCACATCGAGCTGTACGACGACGACCCCCATGTCCTGCCGGCCGTCGACCGCGCCGTCGTCTTCTTCGACGGGAGCCTGTGAGGCGGTAGCCGCTGCCGGACCGTCACCGGGCTGCGGGTCTGCGAAGCGTGATGCTTTCGCGCGGGTCATCTCGCGCGCCCGGACCGCGGCCGAACCGCGTGGAGGGAACGCCTACGAAGAGGGCACCGCAGCCGCGCTGACCGAGCTGTCCACCGCGCTCGACCGGGCCCTGACGCGGTCGTCGCCACCTCGGGTGTCGACGACCGGCAGGAGCAACGCGGCATGATCGGCGCTAGGTCGCAGACTTGCGGCGGCCTCCTCGGCCGGAGTCACGGTCGCCGGCGCCCGTAGCACCGCCGGCCGCCGTCCGTCGGCCGGATCCGCGGGCAACCTTGCCGGAGGCAGTGCCGGTGGCCGCCCTGCCCCCGGCTCGGCGCTCGGAACTGCGGCCGCCCGAGCCGACACCAGTGGCTTTGCCTGCCCCCGTCCGGCGGGCAGAGTTGCGCCCGCCACTGGCGGGAGCCTCGCCGGCGCCTGCTGTCCCGGCGGCGGCCCGGCGGTTCGAGTTCCGGCCCGCCGCGCCGGTGGCAGCACCTGTCGCCGCTGCGCTGCCGCCCCTTCGGCGGCGGCCGGAGCGCCTGCCGGGCTCGGCGCCGGTCTTCCCGTCTCGGCGAGGCGCGGCCGGTGTCGCCGGCTGGGGGACCTCGATGGTGACGGGAACACCGGAAGGCTCACGGGCGCCGGTGATCGTGGCCAGTTCCACGTCGCTGGACGTGATGCGGGCCGTCTTGGGACGGATGCCCGCGTCCGACATGAGCCGGGTGACGTCCCGCTTCTGGTCGGGCAGGACCAGGGTGACCACGCTGCCGGAGCCGCCGGCACGGGCCGTACGGCCACCGCGGTGCAGGTAGTCCTTGTGGTCACCGGGCGGGTCTACGTTGACGACGAGGTCGAGGTCGTCGATGTGGATACCCCGGGCCGCGACGTTCGTCGCCACCAGCGCGGTGACCTGGCCGTTCTTGAACTGTTCCAGGGTGCGGTTTCGCTGTGGCTGGGTGCGGCCTCCGTGCAGTGCGGCCGCGCGGACCCCGACGGCCAGGAGCCGCTTGGCGAGACGGTCGGCGGACCTCTTCGTGTCGAGGAAGAGGATGACCCGGCCGTCACGGGCCGCGATACGCGTGGTGACGGCCTTCTTGTCGGTTTCGTCCGGGACGTGGAGCACGTGGTGCTCCATGGTGGTCACCGCTCCCGCGGACGGGTCCACGGAGTGCACGACGGGGTCGGTCAGGAACCGCCGCACCAGGCGGTCGATGTTGGCGTCCAGGGTGGCCGAGAAGAGCATGCGCTGCCCGTCGGGCCGTACCTGCTGGATCAGCTTGGTGACCTGCGGAAGGAAGCCCATGTCGGTCATCTGGTCGGCTTCGTCCAGCACCGTGATGCGCACGCTGTCGAGCACGCAGTCCCCGCGCTCCACAAGGTCGTTGAGCCTGCCGGGACTCGCCACGAGCACCTCGGCGCCGCGCTGCAGCACGGCGGCCTGCTTGGTGATGGACAGCCCGCCGACCACGGTGGCCAGCCGGAGGTTCACCGCTGTGGCGTAGGGGGCCAGCGCGTCCGTCACCTGCTGGGCGAGTTCACGGGTGGGCACCAGCACGAGGGCGAGGGGCGCCTTGGGTGCGGCCCGCAGTCCTGCGGTACGGGCCAGAAGCGCCAGCCCGAAAGCGAGGGTCTTGCCGGAGCCGGTGCGTCCCCGTCCCAGCAGGTCACGGCCGGCGAGCGAGTTGGGCAGCGTGGCGGCCTGGATGGGGAAGGGGGTGGTCACGCCCTGTGCGGCGAGGGTCTTCAGCAGCCCTGCGGGCATGTCCATACCGGCGAAGTCCTCGACGGCGGGAAGTGCGGGCGTCGTGTTTTCCGGCAGCCGGAATTCCCTTGGCGACGACGCGGACGGTGAGGGTGACGAGGCGCGCCGGTTCGACTTCTGGGGCCTGCGGGACATGCGGTTGGTGCCTTCCTGGAAACAGCGCAAACCGGGGTCCACACCATGACGGTGCGGACCCCGGTGAGCGGATACGCCGCCGGAGATCAGGCGGGGATGATGTTCTCCGCCTGCGGGCCCTTCTGGCCCTGCGTGACGTCGAAGGAGACGCGCTGGCCCTCCTGGAGCTCACGGAAGCCCTGGGTGGCGATGTTCGAGTAGTGGGCGAACACGTCCGGGCCGCCGCCGTCCTGCTGAATGAAGCCGAAACCCTTTTCGGCGTTGAACCACTTCACGGTTCCCTGTGCCATGACATTCTCCTTCTGTAGGCAGAGGCCCCATCCGGAGATGCCGGAAAAACAAATAATGCGCCCGAAGGAGAAACATTCCTGTCAGGCGCACATAGGTTCATGGGTACCACAACTGCAACTCGGAAACCGTAGCACAGTTCGGCTGACTGTGATGGGTCACTGATCGGAGTCCAGGGCTCGGTGGCGCAGGGCGAGTGCAGCCGGGGCGACGGAGAAGACGACCGCGAGCACCGCACAGGCGCCCGTGGCCACCCCCATGGCGACCCACGGGATCTCCATCGTGGTCGGCACCGACAGGAGGTCCAGTGCGCTCCACATGCCCGCCAGGTTGAGGACTGTGCCCCCGTCTGGACGCCAGATTCCGCCATCGCGGCCGACGACCCGGGTGAACAGCATTTCCCAGCAGGGCGTGACGAGGCACCAGACGGCGCCCAGGCCCTGGGCGGCACCGGCATGGCCTGGCACGCAGCGCCCCCGCTCCGGTACGGTCGGCGCGGTTGCATCTAGGGTTCCGCTCCCGCGGGTGCGTCGATGTCATGACGTACGGCAAGTGGTGGGAGGTCCGTGACCGAGCGATGCCAGCGCCGGTAAAGTCCAGCGCCGCAACTGACGGGACAAAAGCCCTGAGGTCACTTCGTGCTGAGTGATCTGAGGAGAGTCTCGTGGCGCCAGTTGGTTCGAGCCGCTTCCGCAACTACCTACGCGTTCTTCGGGCACCGCAGGCACCACGCCTGGTGGTGGCGATGTTCGTCGGCCGTCTGCCCAACGGCATGTTTCCCCTGGGTATCGTGCTTGTGCTGCACCGCTCGTCGGGTTCCTATTCCGTGTCCGGTGCGGCGTTGGCCGCACTCATGCTGGGAACCACATGCAGCGCTCCGTTCCGCGGGCGCCTGGTCGACCGCTGGGGACAGTCCCGTACCTTGGTGCCCCTTGTCCTTGTTCAGACGGTGGCGATGGCCGGCTTCCTCATTGCCGCGTCGGCCGGACACAGCGTGTGGGGCCTGATCCCGTTGGCCGCCGCTGTGGGCGCGACGAACTCGACGCTCGGCGGCTCGATGCGGCAGATATGGCCGGTGCTGGTGCGCTCGCGGGAGGAACTGCCGGCCGCGTATGCGCTGCAGGCACTGCTGGAGGACCTCATCGCCGTGACCGGCCCTCTGATCGTGCCGTTGGTGCTCGCCTTCGCGTCACCGGTGATGGTGCTGGTCTTCGCCGAAGCCGCGGCGCTGCTGGGCACGGCCGTCTTCGCCACTGCTGCGGCGTCGCGCTCAGCAGTAGGGCGGCCCACGCGCAGCCGCAGCTTGCTGGGTGCGTTGAGCACGCCGGGCATGCGCATCCTGGTGCTGACGCTCGCGGCCGCCGCGACCGTGATCGGGATGCTCTACATCGAGGTGCCCGCCTTTGCCGGCGGCGCGCAGAACGCCAATGCCGGATCGCTTCTGGCCGTCATGGCAGGCGGCAGCATGATCGGCGGTCTGAGTTACGGCGCACGCACCTGGACATCCGGCGTCGACCGGCGCTACGTACGGCTCACGGGCGCCTTCGCCGCAACGGTGGCTCCCCTCGCCTTGGCCAGGACAGTCCTGCAGCTCGGTGTACTGCTGTCGTTCGCAGGCATCGTGTATGCGCCCCGGCTGATCTCGGCGTATCTCCTGCTCGACGACCTCGCGCCGCGCGACGCACTGACCGAGGCGTACACCTGGCTCGTCAGCGCCAATGCGGCAGGAGTCGCGCTGGGCTCCGCGCTCGCCGGCCACTTGGTCCAGCACGCGGGTGTCCGGCAGGCCCTTGCCGTCACCGCGCTCTGCGCCGCCGCAGGCTACGCCGTGGCCATCGCCGGACACCGCACCTTGAAACCCGCCGCCGATGAGCTCCGCGAACAGCGGTTCCGATACACGCCTTAGCGACCATGACAGCGACCGTGTCGGCCATGATGCCGTTGGCCCCCAGCAGGATGCGACGGCATGGAGCACGGCAGCCTCACGGGCCACACGATCACGATGCTCACGGAGACTCTCAACCCCCAGCGCCTCCCTCCTCCCGCGATCACTGACCGACACCGCCTTGCGGCGCCGCCCACTCGCCGAGCGCGCCGCGGCCTGAGGCTGGCGACTGCCTCCCCTCTCCGACCGAGGCATCCCGCTGGAGGAGATTTCCCGGCTCGTCGGCCATGCCGGGACGGCCGTGACGGAGGAGGTGTACCGGAAGCAGATGCGCCCCATGAACCAGGCCGGTGCTGTGGTCATGGGCGGCATCTTCAGGCGAGATCCGAATCGGCGCAGGGATAACCCCGACCGTCAGGTGCGGTTGAGCTTCCTCGGCCGAACCGTCGCCGGTCAGGACGGCAGGTAGACCGACTTCCACTCCAGGTACGCGCTCAGGCCCTCGGGGCCGAGTTCGCGGCCCAGGCCGCTGGCGCGTCGGCCGCCGAAGGGGGAGTTGATGTCGAGCGCGTAGCCGTTGACGCCGATGGTGCCGGTGCGGACGCGGCGGGCGAGGGCGGTGCCGCGCTCCTGGTCGGCGGGCCAGACGGTGCCGCCGAGGCCGAACTCGGAGTCGGTGGCTAGGGCGACGTGGTTGACGAGGGTGGCCAGCAGCCGCGTGCCGGAGGCACCAAGAGGGTGCCCCAGGGCGATGGCGCCGCCGCGCGGGTTCAGACGCTCGGGGTCGGCGTCGAACTCCCGCTGCCACAGCAGCGGCACGGGGGCGAAGGCCTCGTTGACCTCGTACGCGTCGATGGCGGTCCATGCCGGCGCAGAAGGCGCGCCCGGCACCGGTCACCACCGCGACCCGCAGAGCCGGGTCGGCGTCGAACTCCTCCAGGGCCGCGCCGACGGCGGCGGAGACCTCCGCGTTCACCGCGTTCAGGGCACCGGGCCGGTGAGGGTGACCAGAGCGGTGGCGCCGCGCCGCTCCAGCGTCGCAGGCGGTGCTCCGTCCTGCATGTGCTCGCCTCCTTGGCTTGCTGCGCACAGCCGTATTTAACGAACGTTAGGGAAGCTAGGGTGGCGCGGCGGGCGCGTCAAGCGGTTGAGCGTGGCGAGATTGCCACCCTTCTCGCGTCTCGGGCGCCATGCGTGCGTCATTCCAGGGGTGTTGGGTATGCCGAGCGGTAAGAAATCTGGGGCCTGGAGTATTGACCTCCAATGATCCCGCTCCTAGTTTCTAACGAGCGTTAAGTAGTCGCCACTTCCAGAGCCGCGAGGACCGCATGGCGATCGATTTCACCCTTGAGCCCGAAGCGGCCCTTCCGGATCTACGACGGCCCGTCCGAGAGCCACCGCTGGTCCATCGCCCGCCGCGCGCTGCGCACCCATCGAGGAGCCGACCGATGAAGAGCACGATGATGGACCGCGAACTCCAGGTCAGTGACCTGCTGCGGCACGGACAGCTGGTGCACGCGAACAGCCGCGTGGTGCGCTGCCCCCAGGACGGCTCAGGGCACTGGACCTTCGCCGAGACCGCCGAACGGGCCGAGCTGCTGGCCGCCGCCCTCACCCGGCTCGGTGTCGAGCGCGGCGACCGAGTCGCCACCCTGGCCTGGAACACCCCCGAGCACCTGGCCGCCTATCTCGCGGTCCCCTCCATGGGCGCCGTACTGCACACCCTGAACCTGCGCCTCCACCCCGATCAGCTCGGCTACGTCATCGAGCACGCCGAGGACCGCGTCCTGCTGGTGGACTCCACCCTGCTGGGCCTGCTCGGCATGGTCCGGGAGCGGCTCGGCACCGTGCGCCACGTCGTGGTCATCGGTGGCGGGGAGGCCGGCAAGGCGACCGACGGGGAAGTCCCGGAGCTGCCCGGGCACATCGCCGTCCACCGCTGGGACGACCTGCTCGCCGCCGAGCGGCCCGGTTTCGCGTGGCCCACGGTCGACGAACGCTCCGCCGCCGCTCTGTGCTATACCACCGGCACCACTGGCGCCCCCAAGGGCGTTGCCTACAGCCACCGTTCGATCGTGCTGCACACGCTCGGCGTCTCCACCGGCAGCGGTGCGGCGATGGGCGACCGCGACCGGGTGCTGCCGATCGTGCCGATGTTCCACGCCAACGCCTGGGGCTGGCCGTACGCCGCCTGGCTGGCCGGTGCCGACCTCCTCATGAACGGCCGCCACCTGCACATCCCCGACCTGGCCCGCATCATCAACGAGGAACGGCCCACGGCCGTCGCCGCCGTCCCCACCCTCTGGAACGGCCTCCTGCGCCACGGCGAGGAGCACCCCCTCGACCTTTCCTCCGTCCGGCTCGCCGGCTGCGGCGGCTCCAGCCCCTCGCGCGCCCTGATCGCCGGGTTCAAGGAGCGGTACGGCGTCCAACTGGTGCAAGGCTGGGGCATGACCGAGACCAGCCCGCTCGCCAGTTGGTCGGCGCCGCCGCGCGACACCGCCGAGGACGAGGACGTCGACTGGCTGGTCAAGAGCGGCCGGGTGATGCCGCTGGTCGACGTCCGCCTCATCGGCATGGACGGCACCGAGCAGCCCTGGGACGGGACGTCGGTCGGCGAACTCCAGCTGCGCGGGCCCTGGGTGACCGGTTCCTACCTGCACACCGAGAACACCGCCGACAAGTTCGACGACGGCTGGCTGCGCACCGGTGACCTCGGGACGATCGAGCCCGGCGGCTGGATCGTCGTACGCGACCGGCTCAAGGACGGCATCAAGAGCGGCGGCGAGTGGATCTCCACGGTCGAGCTGGAGAACGCCATCGCCGAGCACCCGGACGTGGTCGAGGCCACCGTCGTCGGCGTCCCCGACCCCACGTGGGACGAACGCCCGCTGGCCTGCGTCGCCCTGGCCGAGGGCGCCTCCGTCACCCCCGCCGAACTGCGGGAGTTCCTGGAGGGACGGGTCGCGCGCTGGTGGATACCGGAGCGCTGGACCTTCCTGGACGCCGTGCCCAAGACGAGCGTCGGCAAGTACGACAAGCGTGCCGTCCGGCGGATGTACCAGAACGGCGAGATGCGCGTCGAGGGCGGCGGGGCGGACGCGTGAGTCACACCCCACCACAGGCCGCGGGCGGCCCGCTGGCCGGCCTGCGCGTGATGGAGATCGCCAGCATGGCCCCCGCCCCCTTCGCCTGCACCCTGCTCGCCGACCTGGGCGCGGAGGTGCTGCGCTTCGACCGCGCCTCGGACGTCGACCCTGAGACGAATCACTCCACCGACCCCCTGGCCCGGGGCCGGCGTTCGATCGCCCTCGACCTCAAGCACCCCGAAGGTGCCGCTCTCGTCAGGCGACTTGCGGGCCATGCGGACGTGCTGCTCGACAAGATCGGCCTGCACGCCCAGGACACGGCCGAGTTGTTCTTCGACTCCGTCCGAGTCCCGGCGGCCAACCTGCTCGGCACCGAAGGGCGGGGCTTCGTGCACCTGATGGAGCGGCTGCCTCGCGAGCGCATGTCGATCGCGGTGTGGGCCCAGTGCGTCACCGAGACGGCGCTGGAGCAGACCCTGGAGTACTGCACCGGACGCGCCGCCTTCGGCAAGCCGGTCGCCGACTTCCAGCACAGCCGGTTCCTGCTCGCCGAGTTGACCACCCAGGCCGACGTCACCCGCGTCTACGTCGACCGCGCCATCGAGGCGCTCAAGGACGGGACGCTGACCGCCGTCGACGCGGCCAAGGCGAAGTGGTGGGCCACCGAACTCCAGACGAAGACCGTCGACCGCTGCCTCCAACTGCACGGAGACTACGGCTACATGGCCGAGTACCCCATCGGGCGCGCCTACCTCGACGCCCGCATCCAGACCATCTACAGCGGGACCACCGAGATCATGAAGGAGATCAGCGGCCGGTCCCTGGCGACCAGCGGAAAGGCAGGACGATGAAGCGCGACCACTGGCTCAGGCACATCGAACGCCTCGACCCCGAGCGGGACTTCGAGGAGATCCAGAGCATCTCCGTCTACCACGAGTTCCCCTGGGACACCATCCAGGCCCTGGGCTTCGCCCTCTACCGCACCTACGCCGTGCCCAGTGTCGGCCGGCTCCTCGCCGAGACCGCGGAGCTGACCGAGCACTCGCAGAAGCGGTACGACGACACGGTCCTCCTCCTCGACGCCGTCGGCGAACACGGCTTCGCCTCGCAGCAGGGGCGGGAGGCGGTGCGCCGCATGAACCAGATGCACCGCCGCTACGACATCTCCAACGACGACTTCCGCTACGTGCTCGCCACGTTCGTCGTCGTCCCCAAGCGCTGGATGGACGCCTACGGTTGGCGCCCGCACAGCCAGCACGAGGTACGCGCCCTCACCAACTACTACCGGGCGCTCGGCAAACACATGAACATCCAGGACATCCCGGAGACCTACGAGGAGTTCGAGCGGCTCCTCGACGACTACGAGCGCGAGCACTTCGCCTACGACGAGGGCGGGGTGGCGGTCTCCGACGCCACGCTGGACCTGATCGCCTCCTGGTATCCGGGCCCGCTCGGGAAGGTCATGCGGGCCGTGTCCGTCTGTCTGATGGACGACGCGTTGCTGAAGGCCTTCGGCTACCGGCCCCCGAACCGGCTGCTGCGGTCGGCGGCGCGCGGCGCCCTGCGCCTGCGCGGACGGGCGGTGCGCCTGCTGCCACCGCGCCGCAAGGCGTTCTTCGCCCGCCAGTCGCCCAACGTACGTGGCTACAAGGGCGGTTACCGCCTCGCGGAACTCGGCACATTCGCGCCGGGGACCTGTCCCGTGCCGCACGCGGGTACCGCCGTGCCGGCCGCCGTCGAGGAACCGGAAGCGTGAGGGACATCACCGATCGTTCCCGGGGGCGTACAGGGCCGGCGAGCGCTGGAGACGCGGCGAGGCGGAGGTCGTCCGCCGTACCTCGGCGTCGTCATGTGGCGCGGCCGTCCGGGAGGGCCGTCGGCACCGTGGTGGTGTTCGTCGTGCCTCCGGGCACCGGCACCGCCTCCAGGACCAGCACGGCGAGGTCGTCTTGGATCGGTTCGGGGCTGAAGTCGTGGGCGGCACGCCGGACCCGTTCCGCCACGGCTATGGCGCCGAGTCCGACGCAGCCCCGCAGCAACTCAGCCAGGCCGTCGTCGTCGTCCAACTGCCGTGCTCCTCTGCGCCGTTCGCTCACCCCGTCGGTCACGCACAGCAGGGTCTCGCCCGGTGCGAAGGTGAAGCAATCGGCGTGGAACTCCGCGTGTTCGTCGATCCCGAGCAGCATCTGCGGCTCCGCGGCCGGTGTCACCGAGCCGTCCGTCGACAGCCGCAGCGGTGGCGGATGCCCGGCGGTGGCTATCGTGCACCGTGCGCCGCCGGAGACCAGGTCGGGCTCCAACTCCCCGTACAGCAGGCTCAGGAAGCGAGAACCCTCCTGCTCGCCGCGGAAGGCCGTGGCCTCGGCGCCCTCCTCCGCCATCGCGCGGTTCAGCCGGTTGAGGAGGGACTCGACGCCGTGGCCCTCACGCGCCAGCAGCCGTACGAGGTGCCGGGCCAGGCCGGTGACGGACATCGCCTCCAGGTCGTGGCCGCACACGTCGCCGAGCAGGAAGCACCAGCGGCGGTCGCCTATGGGGAACAGGTCGTAGAAGTCCCCGCCGACGGTCTGGCCCTCACCGTAGGGCTCGTAGACGACCGCCGTGTCGACGCCCGGAATGGTGGCGAGGGCCAGGGGGAGCTGTCGGCGCTGGAGCGTGCGGCTGATGGCGGCCTGCCGCGTGTAGTGGCGGGCCGTGACCACCGCCTGGGCCACCCGACGGGCCACGTCCTCCGCGAGTCGTACGACGGCGTCGGTCATCTGGGGCAGTCCGCCCTGTCCGATCAGGAGCGTGCCGTGGTACCGGCCGCCCGCGACGAGCGGGAGCGCCAGCGCCGAGCCGCCCGTGTCCTTGGAGCCGGCGCCGTGCGGCCAGGGCCATGGAAGACCCGTCGTGCTCAGCCTGGTGGGCGGGTGGTCGTTCTCCAGCGCGAGCCGGAGGTCGCGGATCCGCTGCTCGTCCATGTGCCAGACGTGGGAGAGCCGCATGTCGCCGATGTCTGTGGTCAGCCAGACACCGCACCAGTCGGCGAGCCGGGGGACCACGAGCTGTCCGGCGAGCGCCGCGACCATGTCCTCGTCCAGTTGTCCCGCCAGGAGTTCGCCGGCCTCGGCGAGGAACGACTGTCCTTCGCGTTCGGCCCACTCGGCGCTGCGGCCCAGACTGTCGCGCGGTAGGACGGCCTGGGCGGGTTCGGGGGCGAACACGAGATCGGGGAGTGCTCCGGTCACGGAGTCGGTGAGGTCGTGCTCCGTGGTCTCGGGCGGGGCCTGCGTCACGCACTCCAGCCGGAACCAGACCGTGTTCTCGGTGGGCCGGTGGGTCACGCCCCACGAGTCGGCGAGCGCACTCATCTCCTGCCGGCCGTAGCCGTGTATGTCGGTCTGTTCGCCCGTGTCGCCGTGGCCGGCGCCGTAGGGGGCGCGGTCCACCACTTCGACCAGGATGCCCGTGCACTCGGCCCCGCCGGGCGCGGAATCGGGCCGGGAGCCGCCGTGGGTCTCGAGGTGGCAGGCCACTTCGACCTCGAACCCGGCGTGCGGGGCGGCGCTGTTGACCAGCTCGCTGACGAGGAGTACCGCGTCGTCGATGTGACGGTCGTCGAACGTCTGGGTCCCGGGGAACCGCAGGGCGGTCCGCTCGGCGAGCACGGCGCGCAGGAACTTGCGTGCCGCCGAGGCCGCGAGCTCGTTGGCGGGCACGCGCATCCGCGACACGGATTCCCGTGGATCAAAGGACGAGCCCACTGGTCACTCCCGATTGGCTCGCTTTCGACGCATATGGGATGAATGTAGCCTAAACGGGAAGAAGGCGTATTCCGCGTCTGCAGGGAAACGGGTCCATGGAATCAGCCACCCAACCTGACCTCGCTGCCCGTGAGCCCGAGCTCCGGGAGCGGGGGCCCGCTGAAGCCGGCCCCGAAGCCGCGGGCCGTCCAGGTCCCACCTCGGGCGGCGAGTGGCTGCGCGTGGCCGAACTGCGTCCGCTGCTCGCGGCCATGAATTCGTTCTGTGACGGTGACTTCACCGTACGTATAGAGAGTCTGCCCGAAGGCGTGCTCGCCGAGATGGCGGGCATGTTCAACCAGATCGTCATGCGGAACGCGCATCTGGCCTCGGAGCTCGAGCGGGTGCGCCGCGAGGTGGTGCGCCACGGGAGGCTGGACGAGCGGCTCGCGGCGAGTCCCGGGCAGGGGGCCTGGACCACGAGCGTGGACGCGGCCAACACACTGCTGGAAGCCTTGGTCGTCCCGGTCGTGAACGCCACGCGTGTCCTGAACGCCGTCGCGGACGGTGACCTGACAGAGCGCGTCGAGTTGCACGACGGCAAGCGCCAGCTCCGCGGCGATCTGCGGCGCCTGGGGCGCGGCGTGAACCGTACGGTGGAGCAGCTGTCGCTGTTCACCGGCGAGCTGACCCGGGTCGCCCGGGAGGTCGGCACCGAGGGCCGTCTCGGCGGCCGGGCGACCGTACAGGGGCTGACCGGAGACTGGCGCCACGTGACCGAGGCCGTCAATGCGATGGCGTCGCGGCTGACCGCGCAGGTGCGCGACATCGCGGTGGTGACCACGGCGGTCGCGCGCGGCGACCTGACCCGCCAGGTCACGGTCGAGGCGACCGGCGAGCTGCTGGAGCTGAAGCTGACCGTGAACACGATGGTCGACCAGCTGCGCGCGTTCGCGGACGAGGTCACCAGGGTGTCCCGTGAGGTCGGCACGGAAGGGCAGCTGGGCGGCCGGGCCCAGGTGCCGGGCGTCTCGGGCGTGTGGAAGGACCTCACCGACAACGTCAACTTCATGGCGTCGAACCTGACCTCGCAGGTCCGCAACATCGCCCAGGTGACCACGGCGGTCGCCAACGGCGATCTGAGCCAGAAGATCACGGTGGACGCGCGGGGCGAGATCCTGCAGCTGAAGGAGACCGTGAACACGATGGTCGACCAGCTGTCGGCGTTCGCGGACGAGGTCACGCGCGTCGCCCGTGAGGTCGGTACGGAGGGACGGCTGGGCGGCCGGGCCCAGGTGCGCGGCGTCTCCGGGGTGTGGAAGGACCTCACGGAGAGCGTCAACTTCATGGCGGACAACCTCACTTCGCAGGTCCGCAACATCGCGCTGGTGGCCACGGCCGTGGCCCAGGGCGACCTCGGCAAGAAGATCACGGTGGTGGCGAAGGGCGAGATCCTGGAGCTGAAGTCGACGATCAACACCATGGTCGACCAGCTGTCGGCGTTCGCGGACGAGGTCACGCGCGTCGCCCGCGAGGTCGGCACCGAGGGCAACCTGGGCGGGCAGGCGCAGGTCCGCGGGGTCTCGGGCGTCTGGAAGGAGCTGACCGACAATGTCAACTTCATGGCGTCGAACCTGACCTCGCAGGTCCGCAACATCGCCCAGGTGACCACGTCCGTCGCCAACGGCGACCTGTCGAAGAAGATCACGGTCGATGCGCGGGGCGAGATCCTGCAGCTGAAGGAGACCGTGAACACGATGGTCGAGCAGCTGCGCGCGTTCGCCGACGAGGTCACCAGGGTGTCCCGCGAGGTCGGTACGGAGGGACGACTGGGCGGTCGGGCGCAGGTCCGCGGGGTGTCCGGGGTGTGGAAGGACCTCACGGACAATGTCAACTTCATGGCGGACAACCTCACTTCGCAGGTCCGCAACATCGCCCAGGTGGCCACGGCCGTCGCCCAGGGCGACCTGTCGAAGAAGATCGATGTGGACGCGCGCGGTGAGATCCTGGAGCTGAAGACGACCATCAACACCATGGTCGACACCCTCTCCTCCTTCTCGTCCGAGGTCACCCGCGTCGCCCGAGAGGTAGGCAGCGAGGGGCAGTTGGGCGGTCAGGCCCGTGTCGAGGGCGTCTACGGCACGTGGAAGCGGCTGACCACCAACGTCAACGAGCTCGCCCTGAACCTCACCACCCAGGTGCGGGCGATCGCGGAGGTGGCCAGCGCGGTCACCCAGGGCGACATGTCCCGCGCCATCACGGTGGAGGCGCAGGGCGAGGTCGCCGAACTGAAGAACAACATCAACCTCATGGTCTCCAACCTCCGCGAGACCACCCGGGCCAAGGACTGGCTGGAGTCCAACCTCACCCGTATGGCCGCCCTCATGCAGGGCCACCGCGACCTGGTGGAGGTCGCCGACCTGATCCTGCGCGAGCTGACGCCGCTGGTGAACGCGCAGTTCGGTGCGTTCTTCCTGGCCGAGGCGGGCGCGCCGCCCGGCGAGGGACTGCAGTTCATCACCGGGTACGGCACCGACCAGGCCGGCGGGGGCAGTCCGCTCCCCGGTACCGGCACCCCGGGCCGCGGCCTGATCGCACAGGCCGCGCAGGAGAAGCAGCGCATCCTCATCACCGACGTCCCGCCGGACTACATCACCATCAGCTCCGGTCTCGGCACGGCGTGCCCGGACAGCATCGTCATCCGGCCGATCCTCTTCGAGGACCAGGTGCTCGGCGTGATCGAGCTGGCCTCGCTCAGCAAGTTCAGTGATGTGCACCTGGCCTTCATCGACCAGTTCGCCAACACGATCGGTGTCTCGATCAACACGATCATCGCCAACTCCCGTACGGAGTCGCTGCTGTCGCAGTCCCAGCGACTCACCGCCGAGTTGCGCGAGCGGTCGGACGAACTGCAGCGCTCCAACGCTGAGTTGGAGGAGAAGGCCGCTCTGCTCGCGACCGCCTCGCAGTACAAGT
Organism: Streptomyces sp. NPDC046805; assembly: GCF_040645355.1. NCBI lineage: Bacteria > Bacillati > Actinomycetota > Actinomycetes > Kitasatosporales > Streptomycetaceae > Streptomyces > Streptomyces sp. NPDC046805. The sequence goes on from NZ_JBEYYC010000029.1 coordinate 99,278, forward strand.
CGGAGTTCCTCGCGAACATGTCGCACGAGTTGCGCACCCCGCTCAACTCGCTGCTGATCCTGGCCCGGCTGCTCGCCGACAACCCCGACGGACACCTGTCCGAACAGGAGGTGCAGTTCGCGACCACCATCCACCGCTCGGGCTCGGACCTGCTCCAGCTGATCAGCGACATCCTCGACCTGTCGAAGATCGAGGCCGGCCGGATGGACGTGCACCCGACGGTGGTGCCGCTGATCAAGCTGCTCGACTACGTCCACGCCACGTTCCGGCCGCTCACCCTCGACCGCGGCCTGGGCTTCGAGATCGCCGTCAGCGAGGACATACCGACCGAGCTGTACTCCGACGAGCAGCGCCTCCAGCAGGTGCTGCGCAACCTGCTGTCCAACGCAGTGAAGTTCACCCACTCCGGCAGCGTGGAGCTGCGGGTCGACCGGGTGCCGGGGGAGCAGTTCGAGGAGGAGACGCTCAAGAACGCCGAAGCCGTCATCGCATTCTCCGTCAAGGACACCGGGATCGGTATCGCCCCCGAGAAGCTTCCGATGGTCTTCGAGGCGTTCCAGCAGTCCGAGGGCACCACCAACCGCAAGTACGGCGGCACCGGCCTCGGCCTGTCCATCAGCCGGGAGATCGCCGGGATGCTCGGCGGCAAGATCGTCGCCGAGAGCGAGCCGGATGTGGGCTCCCGGTTCACCCTCTACATCCCCTCGCACTACCCCAGCGCCCCCACTCCGCAGGGTCCGGCGGACCTGACCGCGCCCGTGCCGCCCGCGCTGCCCGTGGAGGAGACCCCGGCGCCGGCGACTGTCGTAGAGGACGCGTCGCCCGAGCGTGCGTTCGACGGTGTGGTGCCCCTGGGTCCCGACACCCTGGTTCCGGACCAGCCGAGCCCGGACGACCTGATGGCCACCGGAACCACGCGGACAGCCGATGGCCGCGAGGACACCTGGCCGGAGACGACACGGCTCAAGGAATGGCTCACCGGTCGCGCCGGCCGCGTCCTGGCAGACCGTCGCATCCTCATCATTGACGACGACATCCGCAACGTCTTCGCCCTCACCCACGTGCTGGGCCGCGTCGGCATCACCGTGAAGTATGCCGAGAACGGCCGGGAGGGCCTCGAGGTCCTGCAGCGATCCCCTGACGTGTCCCTGGTCCTGATGGACATCATGATGCCCGGGATGGATGGGTACGAGGCCATCCGCACCATCCGGAGCACCCCTCGTCTCGCCCACCTGCCGATCATCGCGCTCACGGCCAAGGCCATGCCCGGCGACCGGGAGAAGGCCATCGACAGTGGCGCCTCGGACTACGTGCCCAAGCCGGTGAACGTCGACCGCCTGCTGTCGGTCATCTGCGACCTGCTCGACCCGCAGGGCGGCTCCCCGGCACCCGCCCAGGACCCGGACACCGCCGATGAATGGCCGGGTGCGGACGGCGATGCCGACGAACCGCCAGGGGACACGCCATGAAGCGCGGCCCTGCCGACCGGTGCAACATCCTGATCGTCGACGACATGGAGGAGAACCTCATCGCGTTCGAGGCTGTACTCGGCCCCCTCCACCAGCACCTGGTCCGCGCACGTTCGGGCGAGGAAGCACTGAAGGCGATGCTGCGCCAGGAGTTCGCGGTCGTCCTCCTCGACGTCCGGATGCCCGGCATGGACGGCTTCGAGACCGCGGCCAACATCAAACGTCTCGACCAGACCAAGGACGTGCCCATCATTCTCGTGACCGGGAGCGAGGCGGGCGCGGGCTACGCCTACCGCGGATACGCCGTCGGCGCGGCCGACTTCATCACCAAACCCATCGACCCATGGGTGCTGCGCACCAAAGTCAACGTCTTCCTCGATCTGCACCGCAAGAAGCGCCAGTTGGCGATGCACGCGGCGGCGGGAGACGCGGAGCGGCTCGGGGAGATCACCGAGCGGCTCGCCCAGATCGAGCTGCTCCTGCGGAACAGGCCGGGACCGGAGGCAGGCGAGCTCGCCGACCGCATCGCAGAAGTGGAGCGCGCGGTGGAGAGCCTGCAGCAGGCCCCACCGGCCCAGAGGTCTTCATAGCCCGGATCCACCGTGACCCGCCCCACTGAAACGTCATCGCACCCCTGTGCACCTGGCCGGAATGAACCGGGCCACGACGCAGGAAGGTTGACCGGTGGCGTATCGGTGGTGCCTTGAAGGCTCACTTCGCCCGGCCGTGCGGAGCGGGTCGTACTCGTGCCCCGACGGTGCGCAGCGAGATCGCCACATAGCGATCGGCGATCTCCGCGGGCGGCAGCGATCCGTCGGTGCGGTACCAGCCGCTCACCGCCTGACACATGCCCAGCAGCGCACGCGTGGTGTCGGGAGCGCTGTCCACCTCGAACAGACCCTGGGCCACGCCCTCTTCGACGATCTCCAGGAGCAGCTCCTCCAACTCCTTGCGCAGAGCCGCGTACTTCTTGCGATTGGCGGGCTCCAGATAACGCAGTTCGGCGTCGAGTCCGGCCGTCGCCTCCCGGTGCGTCATGTGCAGCACGATGCACTCGACGACATGGGCGAACCGATCCAGCACCCGGCCCTCGGCCTCCGCGTCGGCCAGCCGCGCCCGCCGCAGCACCTCGCTCATCGCGCCTTCGAGCAGCGCCACGAGCAGACCCTGCTTGTTGTCGAAGCGGTAGTAGATCATCGGCAGGCTGACCCCGGCCCGGCGCGCGACGTCCCGCACCGACGTCCCGTGGTAGCCGTGCTCACGGAACTCCTCCACGGCGGCCGCCAGGATCGGGTGCAGCTCCAGCGGTGCGAACGCGCGCCAGTCGTCGATGCGCACCTCGGGGTCGGACGTCGCGTTCTGCTTGGCCTCACCGGGCACTTTCGCCGCCACTCGCCCACTCCTCGCCACCGCTGTCGACAGGTTGTCGACCGCATTCTAACGAACGCTAAGTAGAATCTCAGAACGTAGGCGAATGCCCCTTGGCCCGAGCTTGATCCGCCCGTCAGCTCGTTGGCTCGTCAGCCGGCCCCTGCTTCCCTCCGTGGCCGGGCGCGGTCGAGGGACCAGGCCCGCGATCGTCCTCGCGCCCGGACAGAACCTGGTCCTCCCCGAAGAAGCCCGGCAGGGCATGCTCATCGCCTTCGCCTTCAGCGGTGCCGACGCCGACCTCACGCTGTTCCTGACGGACGCCGACGGCCGGGTCACCCGCGACGAGGACTTCGTCTTCTACAACCAGCCCTCCGCCGCGGCGGGCGCGGCCCGCCTGCTGGGCAAGGGGATCGAAGGGGCATATACCGTCGAACGCGCCGCCCTCCATCCGGCCGCCCTCCCGCCGTATGTCCAGCGCGTCGCGATCGCCGTCAACATGGACGTCGACGCCGGTCTCACCTGCGGCGCCCTCACCCACGCCGACCTGCGCATCGACTGCGCGAGCGGCACGACCTGGACCTTCCAGCCGCCCGCCGACCATCGGCTCCGATCCATGGTCGTCGCCGAGTTGTACCGGCACACCGCGGGCGGCGAACCCGTCTGGAAGCTGCGCGCCGTCGGTCAGGGCTGGGCCGACGGTCTCGACGGACTCGCTCGCGCTCACGGTGTCGACGTCGGCTAGCCGATACGGGCAGTGAGCCGTCCCGCAGTTCCGACGAACCCGTCTTCCTACTCGGCACTCACCGGGCGACCGCCGTCTCCGCCGCCGTGGCCGGGGAGGTCTCGACCCGGGTGAAGTGCAGCTCCGGGTCGACGACGCTGTCGGCGCGGAGCAGCTTGACGTCCGAGTGGTAGTCCATCGAGGTCAGCCAGGGCATCCGGTCGCCCTGGCGCGGCAGTTGGTCGACCACGCGCTGGATGTAGCCGGCGGCGAAGTCGAGGAACGGCCGGGTCGGCATCGACGGATCGGCCACCTCGGGGCGGCAGATGTCCTGGCCGTAGGTGTCCATGTGGGCCAGCAGTCGGCAGAAGTGCTCGCACAGCAGGCCGACCTTCAGCGTCCAGGAGCTGTTGGTGTAGCCGATCGAGAAGGCCAGGTTCGGTACGCCGGAGAGCATCATGCCCTTGTAGGCGACGGTGTCGGACAGCCGGACCTCCTCGCCGTCGACGGTGACCTGGATGCCGCCGAACGCCTGCACGTTGAGGCCGGTCGCGGTGACGACGATGTCGGCCTCGAGTTCGCGGCCGGATTCGAGTCGTACGCCGTTCTCGGTGAACGTGGTGATCCGGTCGGTGACGACCGAGGCCTTCCCGGCGCGGATGGACTTGAACAGATCCCCGTCGGGCACCGCGCACAGGCGCTGGTCCCAGGGGTCGTACGGCGGGTTGAAGTGCTCGTCGACCGGATAACCGTCGGGCAGCTGGTGGGAGTTGACCCACCGGATCAGTCGGCGTGCGGCCTTCGGGTACCGCTGGCAGAGGGCCCAGACGAGGCGCTGCTGGGCGATGTTCTTGCGCCGGGTCAGCGCGTAGCCCCGCTCCGGCCCGAGGTACTTCCTCAAGGTGTTGGCGATGACGTCCTTCCTCGGCACCGGCAGGATGTACGACGGGGTCCGCTGGAGCATCGTCACGTGCGCGGCGGTCTCGGCCATCGCGGGCAGCAGCGTGACGGCGGTGGCGCCGCTGCCGATCACCAGCACCCGCTTGCCGGCGTAGTCCAGGTCCTCGGGCCAGTGCTGCGGATGCACGATCGTGCCGCGGAAGCGCTCGCGGCCCTCGAAGTGCGGGGTGAAGCCCTGGTCGTAGCGGTAGTAGCCACCGGCGCAGAACAGCCAGGCGCACGTCAGCGTCGTCCGCTCGCCGGTGTCGGCGCGCTCGACGAGCACCGTCCACCGGGCCTGCTCGGTCGACCAGGACACGGAGAGCACCTTGTGGTGGTAACGGGTGTGGCTGTCCAGGCCGTTCTCGGTCGCGGTCTCGCGCAGGTACGTCAGGATGCGCGGTGCGGAGGCGATGGACTCCTCGTCCCGCCACGGCTTGAACTCGTAACCGAAGGTGTGCAGGTCCGAGTCGGACCGGATGCCCGGGTAGCGGAACAGGTCCCAGGTCCCGCCGGAGGCGGCCCGTGCCTCCAGGATCGCGAAGCTCTTCGACGGCAGTTCGGTCTTCAGATAGCGAGCGGCCCCGATACCGGATATCCCGGCGCCGATGATCAGGACGTCGAGGTGTTCGACTTGTGTGGCGGCGGGCGAGGCCGAGGCGGGCGAAGCTGAGGCAGCAGACATGGCGGCGACTCCAGACGATGACGTGCGGCTCGACCATGGTGAGGCGTGGGCAACAGCGCGGCCAGGCACGATGTGCACCAGATCGACGCTCCTACGGTGCACTGTGCACCGTTAGAGTCGGCGCATGCCGCTGTGGAAACCGCCGTCACCTCGGGTACGGGACCTCATCCGCCAGGGCGCCGAGATCGCGCTCAACCCGAGGCCTGAGTGGCTCGACGAACTCGACGCGGCCACCCTGTCCGGCCAGGCGCAGCAACCGGTCGCCGCCGACCCGGTGCTCGCCGCCGGGACGCGCCGGACCAACCGGTCCAACCTGCTGTTCTGGGCCGCCTCCAACGTCCGCGCCCCCGGCGAGCCGGTGCCCGCGAACGAGGGCGACGCACCCCTGGCCATCGCCCGGGACCTCGTGCGGCGCGGCCTCGACGAGTCCGCCCTCGACACCTACCGGGTCGGCCAGGGTGTCGCCGTGCGCGTGTGGACGCAGATCGCCTGCTCGCTCACCGACGACACCGAGGAACTGAGCGAACTGCTCGACGTGTCGCTGCGCTCCATCTCCGCCTTCGTCGACGACACGGTCGCCGCCCTCGCCGCGCGGATGCACGTCGAGCGCGGCGAGCTCACCCGCGGTACCCACGCCGAGCGCCGGGAGATCGTGACCCTGCTGCTGGACGGCGCGCCGATCACCCGGCAGCACGCCCAGACGCGACTGGGCTACGCACTCGACCCGACGCACACCGCGGCCGTCGTGTGGACCGACGATCCCGACGCCGACCTCCATCAACTCGACCGTGCCGCGGACGCCCTCGCCACCGCGGCAGGCCAGGCAGTGCCGTTGAGCGTCCTCGCCAGTGCCGCGACGCGGTGGGTATGGGTTCACGGCCACCCCCACGCGGACCAACTGCAGGCAGCCCTGGGCCGGTTGTCGACCGTACGCATCGCGCTCGGCTCGGCCGCGCCCGGCGTAGACGGCTTCCGCCGCAGCCACCTCGACGCGCTCACCACCCAGCAGATGCTGGCCCGGCTCTCGTCCACGCAGCGCCTGGCCTCGTACGACGAGGTCGAACTCGTCACGCTCCTCACCCAGGACCCCGAACGCGCCGACCGCTTCGTCATACGCACCCTCGGTGACCTGGCGACGGCACCGGCCGACATCATCGAGGCGGTACGCGTCTTCGTCGCCGAACAGTGCAACGCCTCCCGGGCCGCCACCCGTCTCTTCACCCACCGCAACACCCTGCTCCGTCGCCTCGCCCGCGCCGACCAACTGCTGCCGCTCCCGCTTTCCGCCCACCCCCTCGACGTGGCGGCCGCGCTCGAAGTCCTCCGCTGGCGCGGCCGCGACTGACGCGTTCGACCTGGGGTGACCTCAAGGTCGTGGAAGGCGCGCCCGGCGCTGGTCGTCACCGCGATTCGTCGAAAGCGGCGGCCGGCATGGTTCCGGACCGCTGACCGTCGACGTCCTGCGCGAGGGTCACGCGGTGCTCTCGTCGGAGCCGCCGCGCAGCAGGGCGGCGACCACGGCGCACAGTACGAGGCAGACCGCGGCGAGTCCCCACAGGATCGTGTGGAACGCGGAGTCGTAGGACTGGGCGAGGAAGTGGGTGAAGGCCTTCGCGTCCGCCGCGCCGGACACTTCGGTGGCCCGGGCGAGGTCGCCGCCCGCCGCCTGGTCGGCGACCCGGTCCGCGTGCGAGGCGCCGGCGTAGTCGCCGATTCCGTCCTTGACGCGAGTGCCGAGCACGGTCGCGAGCGCCGACCCGTACACCGCCACGGCGACGGCCTCGCTGCCGAGCCGCAGCGTGTTGAGGAAGCCCGCCGCCATGCCGGCCTTGGCCGGATCGACCAACGCCAGCGCCTGGCTGTCGACGAGTCCGGCGGACAGGCCCATGCCGGCGCCGGTGACGAACATCGGCAGGGCGACGACGAGGATCTTCACGTCCGGCGCGAAGAGCGTGAGCGCCAGGTCGCCGACGACCAGGCAGACGAGGCTGACGTAGATGAGGGTGAGCGCGGAGATCCCGCGGGTGACCAGCTTCGCGGCGAGCATCGGGCAGATCAGCACGGGCGCGGTGAGCAGCAGCATGGTCAGACCGGCGGCGCCGCCGGCGCGACCGGTGACCGCGGTCAGATAGCTCGGCAGGTAGGTGAGCATGGTGACGAACCCGAAGGATGCGGCGACCGGCACCAGGCAGAGGCCGACGAAGCGCCGGTTGCGCAGCACGCTCAGGTCGAGCATGGGGTGCTCCGTGCGGTTCTCGACCGCCGCGAAGACCGCGAGGAAGATCACCGCACCCGCGAACAGCCCGAGCACGCCCGCGCTGCCCCAACCCCACTGCGAGCCCTGCACGATGGCGGTGGTCAGCAGCACCATGGCGACGACGAACAGCGCACCGCCCCGCACGTCGACGCGCGCGCCGCTGCCACCGTCGGCCGGCATGGCCTTGGCGATGGCGGGCACCGCGACCAGCACGAGGAGCAGGGCGACGGCATGTCCCGCGAACACCCAGCGCCAGCCGAGGCCCTGCGTGAGCGCGCCGGCCAGCGAGGGACCGAACGCCACACCGACGCCCGCGACGGTGCCGAAGAGGGCGAACGCCCGGGCGCGCGCCGGGCCGTCGAACACGGTCGACAGAATCGCCGCGCCGCAGGAGAAGATCGCCGCGCCGCCGGCGCCCGCGAGCGCGCGGGCGGCGTCCAGCCAGAGCACGTCCGTGGCGAACGCGCTGGCCAGCGAGGCCACGGCGTAGACGGCGGCACCGGCCGCGAAGGCCCTGACCCGGCCGACGATGTCGGCGACGGAACCCCACAGGAGCGTGCAGCAGGCGAAGGCGACGTTGAAGGCGTTCACCACCCACTGCAGGGGTGCGAGACCGGCGTGGGTGTCGGCCCCGATGCCGGGCAGCGCGACGGCCGTGCCGGAGATCGACATCGGGACGACGAACACCGCGAGGAGCACGGCGGCCAAGGTCGGTGTGCGGCCCGGCTGTCCGTCCGCCTGCACCGGCGGTGCGGCGGACGACGTGGTCTGCGTACTCATGAGGGAGCAACTCCAGGCTCGGCCCGGCCTACTGCGCGGCCAGGTACGGATTTGATCGAACCTTAAGCTCGCACAGGAGAAGGTATGATGCAACCCGTACCTCAGGAAGGAGGCTCACGATGCCCGACGAGGACGGTCATCCCTCGCTCGAGGAACTGGACCTGCGGACCGTACTGAGCGCGCTCTCCGACCCCCTGCGCTACGGGGTCGTGGCCGCCCTGCTTCGGGAACCGGAAGACGCCGCGCGCACCTGCGCCTCCTTCAACCTCCCCGTCTCGAAATCGACGACGACCCACCACTTCAAGATCCTGCGCGAGGCGGGCCTGGTACGACAGGTGGACCGCGGCAACAGCAGGGCGGCCACCCTGCGCCGAGCGGACCTCGACAAGCGCTTCCCCGGCCTGCTGGACCTGATCAGCGCGAATTCCTGACGGGCACGCTCGGGGCGTCGGGGAAACCGGAAGACTAGGCGCAGATCGAGTAGCTGCTGCCGAACCGGCCATGGGAAGGATGAGGGGAGGAACATGGGGGGCTTCAAGTGCGGGTGCGGCAAACTCTTCAGCGGTTCCCACAACCCGGGCCAGCAGTTCCGGCTCGTTCCTGACGAGCTCTTCGAGCAGATCGCCTGGCCTGCTCCTGCCGACCTCGGTACCCAGGAGCGGCAGCGCGCCGTGGAAGAGTCGTTCTCGGCGCTGTACGTCTGCGGCAACTGCGGGCGCCTTCACCGGGACGGCGAGGGCGGGTCGATCATCTCGTACGTCGTCGATGTCTCCCCGCCCCGTATCTGGGCCGACTTCGCCCTGCGGGACGAACTCGGTCGTGTCCTCCTCTGCGGGGACAGAAGCCTTGCCGAGATCAGCCGCCAGAAGCTTCTCCTCAACCCGCCTTTGGCCGTGGTCCTGTACGACGACTCGGGTGCCGAGGTGGTGGGGGAGGCGGAGTTCGGTCTGGACGCTGCCCGTGGCTACGACGAAACGCGTTGGGCGGTCAGACTGGACTCGGACTCGGAGTGACCGTCGCCGTCACCGGCCGTGCGGATTAGGTCCTGTCGCCTGTCCGGTGGATCACGCGGAACGGAACCCTTCAGTGACGCCCGGTCCGCGGTCGCTGGGTCGTCGTCGCCCAGGTCCTATCGTCGCCTTTCGGCTACCTACTCGCTGAAGGAGAGCATGTGGAACGCGTGGAACAGGTGGACGACGAGACGCAGCGGGAACAGGCGAGCCCGGCGGTGCGCAAGCGCGTCCAGGAGAGCTTCGACCGGCAGGGGTTGATGAGCCACCTGGGTGCCCGGATCACCCGTATCGCCCCGGGCCGCGTGCACATCGTGCTTCCGAGCCGGCCCGAAGTGACCCAGCAGAACGGCTTCTTCCACGCCGGTGCCACCAGCGCCATCGCGGACAGCGCCGGAGGATACGCCGGCTTCACCCTGTTCCCCGAGAACACCGATGTGCTCACCGTCGAGTACAAGATCAACCTCCTGGCGCCCGCCGTCGGCGACCACCTCGAAGCCGTCGGCACCGTCCTGAAGTACGGACGCACCCTGACCGTGTGCCAGTTGGAGGTGTTCGCCGTCCAGGACGACCGGCGGAAACTCGTCGCCCACGGTCAGCAGACGCTGATCAGCCTGAACGGGCCCGAGCAGTGAGTCCGCAGCCGGCGTTGCCGTCCTGGGTGACCTGGCGGCAACGGCCGTTCCCCGACGCCAACCTGCTCCTGCTGAACGGACGCCGACCGGCCCTGGTGGACAGCGGGTTCGTCGGCCACGCCGAACAGACCGCCGCCTGGGCACACGCACACGCCGGATCCGTCGATCTGGTCGTGAACACCCACTGGCACTCCGACCATGTCGGCGGCAACGCCCTGCTTCAGGCACAGGGTGCCGCCGTCGCCGCAGGCACCCCGGAAGCCGAGGCCATCACCCGCAGGGACCCGGGCTGCTGCGCGGCCGAGTACCTGGACCAGCCTGTCGGTCCGTACACGGTCGACATACCGCTCGACGACGGACGGATCCTGACGCTCGGGGACGCCGACTGGGAGGTCGTCCGCACGCCCGGACACACGCCCGGCCACCTGGGGCTGTGGCAGCCGGACGAGCGGCTTCTCGTGGTCGGGGACGCGCTGTCGGACTACGACGTCGGCTGGGTGAACCTCGCCCTCGACGGACCCGGCGCGGCCACGACGGCACTCGCCTCCGTGCAACGGCTGGCCGACCTCGCCCCACGCGTGATCCTCCCCTCGCACGGACCGATCCCCGCGGACCCCGGCGCGGCCTTCGCCACGGCGCTGCGCCGCGCCCAGCGCCTGGTCGACGACCCGGACGGCGCCGTCTGGTACGGCGCCCGCCGCATCTTCGCCTACGCCCTGATGATCCGTAGCGGGATTCCGACCGACGAGGTCGAGCCGTACCTCCACGCGCGAGCGTGGCTGACGGACGCGGCACGCCTTCTGGACCGCACGCCCGAGACGCTCGCCGCCGAGCTGATCGACACGATGCTCCGCAGCGGCGCCGTCGTCCTGCGCGGCGGACGCCTCCACGCCGCCGCCTCCCACGTCCCGGTCGCTCCGGAGTCGCTCAGGGTGCCGTACCCCCGCGCATGGCCGGAACCGGCGCCGCGTTGACGTACCCACCGGGGCTGGCCCGGGAGGGGCCGAGCCGCGCCCGCGCTGCTACCGGCCCAAGGTCAGCCGCCCTGGCGCGGGTTCGGCTTCAGTACGGCGAACACCGCCTGGCCCGGATCCGCCAGCCAGGCGATCCGGCCGACGTCGGGTACGTCCGAGGGCGGCATGAGGACCGTGCCGCCGTTCTGCTGCACCGCCGTGGCGGTGGCATCCGCGTCGGCCACGGCGAAGTACGGCAGCCAGCCGGGATTCTCCTGGCCGCCCGGGAGTGGAGCCACGCCGCCGAAGGACCCCTCCTGCTGGTCGCCGTCCGCGATGCTGAGCACCCAGTACGTCATGCCGGGCACCTGCATTTCCGCGGAGCGCCAGCCGAACAGGCCGCTGTAGAAACGGATTGCCGCCTCCGGATCGCCGACGTGCAGCTCGACCCACACCAGCGAATCGGCCGCGGACGTCCTCTCCAGACCGCTTCCGGGCTGCAGTACGGCGAACTGCGCGCCTTGCGGGTCGGTGAACTGGGCGATCGACCCGTCCCCCACGCTCATGGGCGCGACGCGCACGGTGCCTCCGCCGCTGGCCACGTCGCGGGCGGTCGCCTGGATGTCATCACTCTGGAAGTACGTCATCCAGGTCGGCTTGGCGCCTGGCTCGGTCATCGGTCCGAGGGCGGCGACGGTCTTCCCGTCCTTCTGGAGGAACCCGTACCCGCCCGCGAGCGGCCCGGCCGACACGAACTGCCAACCGAACACGGCCCCGTAGAAGGCCGCGGCCACGTCCGTGTCGGGGCTGCCGAGGTCGATCCAGATGGGCGACCCGGTGCGGAAGTGGGTGCCGAGCATGCGTTTCCTCCTACGAGTCCGGCGCGCAGACCCCGTCACTATGTCGACTGCCTGGACGGTGCCTGGCACACCGGTCCGGACAGCCCGTTCGTTTCACCCGGGTTGGGGAAGCCTCGACCAGCGCTGTCGGCCGGCGACGGTGTCGGTGTTCCGGCCGCCCTGTCCTGGGGCGTGGAGGCGGGAGCTGCCGCTGCCCTGATGCTATGGATGAGGGTGGCCCGCATGGAGGCCGCCGATGCCACGGGCTCCGGCCAGGATCCCGAACCATCCTTGCGCGACAGGGATGTTGGGCTTGCGGACTGCTTGGCCATGGGGCGAGGAAATGATCGTCCAGGGCGGGCCGCACATGGTTCGATGGTCCGCGCACGCGCGAGGTATCGACCTCGCCGGGCGCCTCTTCGGCCGGGCGCCTCTTCGGCCGGGCGTCCGCAGCAGGCTGAGCGGGCAGGCAGGGGGCGGGGGGTGCCGGGGGGGAAGCACGCCCCCCGCCCTAAGAGGGGGATAGG